>JARFQQ010000120.1 GCA_029287695.1 Gammaproteobacteria bacterium
ACCGCGCTCGCTTTCCTCGACGACCTCCCAGCCTGACGAATCGATATCCGCAGGTCGGCAGATGCTCAGTGGAATGGAAGGCGTCTTGACCTTCACAAGCGGCGGAATAGGCATGAAACACTCATGCTCACCGCTGATCGATGCAGCGATGGCCTCTGCCTGCCGCCGGATCGGTTCGATGTAGGCGAAGACTTCGCCATCAAGCGATGCACAGTCACCGATCGCATATATATCCGGATCGCTCGTCTGCATGTCATTGTTGACCGCGATACCTCTGTCCGTTTCCAGACCGGCCTTTTCTGCAGCCGCCTTGTTGGGGACAAGTCCCGCGGCAGAAAGAACCAGATCCGTATGCAGCAGGCTGCCATCAGAAAGCGCTGCTACAAGCCCAGTCCCATCTGCATCGAGTTTCGAGAGAGTACTGCCAAGACGCCAGTCGACCCCCTTTTCCAGCAAGCGCTGCCTGAGTGCACCACCCATTGAACCGGGCAACAGGCCCGAGAGGGGCTGCTCTTGCGGATCGATGACAGCAACCTGGTAACCTGCATTGGTGAGGTCATCGGCAAATTCACAGCCAATCAGACCCGCCCCTAGGATGGTCACATGCCGGGCACCGTCTCTGAGTCGTTGTCGCAGCTTGCGGTAGGATGCCAGGTCATTGACACGCATGATGCCGTCCACGGCATTTCCTTCGACTGGCAGTTCACGTTGATGAGCACCGAGTGCGAGGACGAGTTTGTCGTATTCAATGGCGCCCTTGACGGTGGTCAGGCGCTTGCGCCCGGTATCAATCTTGATGATCCGTGTCTCTGTTCTGACCTCGATACCCAGCTGCCCTGCACGCGTCGTGGCATCCATGTCGACCAGGTCATCAGCTTCCTTTCCCTGTGTAAGCGCCATCGAAAGTGCGGGCTTGGGATAGACAAGCCCCTTGCATGCAGAAACCAGCAGGATGGGCTTCTCTGGCTCTCTCCGTCGTATCGACTCGGCAGCGGACCAGCCGGCTGTTCCTGCGCCGATGATCACGACATAGTCCTTTCCGCCCTTGCTCTTTGAAGAGTTACTGCTTTTATTCTGACGAACAACCGAAGCTACAGGAGCGATGTCTGGAAGAAGACGAAGATCACTCTTCGTCAGTCCACATAGCGGGCACTGCCAGTCTTCCGGAATATCGGCATAGCGTGTGCCGGGGGCGAGACCTGAATCAGGATCACCCTTTGCTTCATCGTAGATGTAGCCACACGCATCGCAGACATAGCGCTGGTAGTCTGTCCCGTTCATGTCAAGCCTCCGCGTAGCTCAGGATTTTGCTGAAAATCTCGTCGAGCTCTTCACCGATTTCCATCAGGGCATCCGAACCAAACGGCTCAAACACCTCGGTGGGCATGCGGCAGGCAACAAAAGTCTCGCCGTTGTCTTCGTAGACGTGAACTCTCAGGGGAATGTCATGCCCCGCCGGCTTGCAAGCCTCCCAGACGCGGATGGCGAAGTCGGGTCGGAAAACCTCGAGGATCTGGTCAGCCGGGACCTCCTTGCCAATTTTCAGCGCATTTGCCTGACCGTTGATGTGCGCCACCTGGCGCATGCCTGTCGCTTCGATTCCCGCCTGCAATTTTGCAATGGCCTCATCTGCGCCCAGTGATGTCTTGAAACTTCTCATACCTTGATCTCAATGGTTGCACGGCCCTGCATCACAGCAGGACCGTGTTTGTGTCATGCTGCCTCGGCGAAACTCTCCAGCTCCTTGCGCAGGTGCTTGATTGCCGGGGTGACGATGGCGACAAAGTAAGACTCGCGCAATTTTCGCTGTGCCGGTGCCGCCCTGAGGTACCCCTTCGCGCCGGTATGCAGCATCGCCGACTGCGAGGCACGCAATGCCATCTCGCCAGCTGCAAGCCGCAGCTCAAGAATTTCACGGAAGTACTCATCCGAGGTTTCGCAAGGCTCTTCTGCAAGAGCCAACACTGCCTCAACAGCATCGTCGAGTTCCTCCTGAAGCTCGTCAGGCCTGTCATCAAGATAAGCGTTTACATGGCCGAGCAGTGGCTCGACACCCCGGCTGATATCGATGCAAGACTGGATATTGCCCACACCCATGCCAAACTGCAGCAGAACAAGGCCAGTCCGCACCCGCTTGAGAAACGCAGCGCCATCGTCATCGATGATCATCTCGTCGGGAATGAAGACATCCTCGAAAATGCATGCGAATGTACGGGTTCCCTCGAGAGCCATGAAATGTGCGGAAAGGCGCAGACTGAAGCCCTCGCTGTCACAATCCACGAGCGCCATGACGGAGCGTCCGCCAGATCCCTCAACTTCGAAGAGTGTGCCAAAGACATGACCTTCTCCGAGATTCGAAACCCAGGGCAGGTTTCCGTTGACGACATAACCACCATCAACACGCTTGCCCTTGAGTCGCAGTGGCTCGATGCCGGCAAATGCCTTCATGGTATTGGACATCCCGGTACCCGCGAGCACTTCACCACTGCCAACTTTGCCGAGCCAGTTATCGCGCACTGTCGGATTGGCCGCATTCTGCA
Organism: Gammaproteobacteria bacterium; assembly: GCA_029287695.1. GTDB lineage: Bacteria > Pseudomonadota > Gammaproteobacteria > Chromatiales > Chromatiaceae > Sva-25. Next base: position 2,541 of record JARFQQ010000120.1, read on the forward strand.
GATACCAGCCACAGGTGTCCTGACACCAGACGGCGAAGCCGGTCGACATACATTCGTGCGAGACCGTGGCCATGGTCTGAATAGCTGCGGCCAGGTCAGTCTTCCCGTCGCCGCGCACGGCCGGAAGATGTTGCATGAACGCCCCTTCCCTGCCGAGACTCTTCAGAACAGACTCGGGATACACCCCCTCCAGGTCGATGTCGACCGTGAGAGGACGCAGCTCGGTGTCGACGATCTGCTGCGTGCTTGCCAGCAGATCTCCGAGTGGCGGAATACCCCTGTTGATTTGTGTTGCAACTTCACTCATCTGGTTTCTCCTTGGGGTTCCCGGGTCAGAGCGGTGAAACTTCAACAGCGACGTTGTTGCGCAGCGTGTTGGCAACAGGCGACCAGACATTGGAGTGAGAGACAAGATCAGCAATCTCCTCGTCACTGCAGTCACCCTCTGCATCTACCTTGACGCGCACAGCGGAGAAGCCGAGCGTCTTGGCTTCGTCGAGATCGCCCGTGCCCCAGACCGCGGTGACATTGATATCACCTTCAAGTTGCAGTTCGAGCTTGGTCAGGCAGACACCGCGTGCCGTGGCATTTGCATGGATACCCACAGCCAGGCAGGCGCCGAGTGTTGCCAGAAGTGCTTCAGAAGGATTTGGCGCATTGTCCTCACCGAGAAGGTGTGGTGGTTCATCGATCAGCATTGGTTCAAGGTCACGCACGTAGGTCTGCATGCGAAACTGGCCTTCACAAACGGTCTTTGCTTTCAGCGTGACTACGGAATCCGGGTTGGCTTTGCCCTTCTCCCCGAGTGCAGAGAGGCCGTCCTTGTCGATCGGGCGCAGGCAGCTCATGTTCTTGGCGATGGTTTGTGCGGTCGTACTCATGGTGTGTTCTCCTGGGTTGTTCAGAAATAATCGGTTTCTGACCAGAAGAATGCAAAGCCTGTGCCAAGCCGTTTTTAATCAATAAAAACAGCTGATTACAGCTTCACATGCGGATTTGGCACACCTCTCATCATGGCATCTCTGTCCACTTTGTCGACATTGTCACTCCGCGGGATGACAATTTGTCCGGCTTGTCGTTACCGAAGCGCCTTACCATTTCGTGATTTCGAGTTTCTGCATACGGTAACGCAGCTGTCGCGGCGTCATACCAAGGGCAATGGCCGCACGCGTCTTGTTGCCGCGATGTTCCCGTAACACATTACAGATCTGGCCGACCTCATCCTCGCTGACACGGGCATAGGGACGAATTCCATCCTGTGCCGTGGGTACAAGCGGCGGAATGTGATCAGCCGGACGCCTCTCCCTGCTTTGTCTGCCTGTTGCCTGGGAATGCACCCCTTCCTCCTCGGCAAGAATCTGCTGGATCAGGCTTCTGGTGATAATGGATCCACTTGCAAGCAGCAAAGCACGCTTGACCAGATTCTCGAGCTGGCGGATGTTGCCAGGCCACTGGAAGGCATCAAGCAAATCAACGGACCCGGAGCCGAAATTCTTGTCGAGCCCGTACTCTTCATTTGCCCGCAGAAGGAAATAACGCACCAGGATTGGCACATCACCGTGTCTTGCGCGCAAGGGAGGAAGGCGAATCGGAAAGACATTGAGCCTGTAAAAGAGATCGAGGCGAAAGCGATTCTCGTTGACAGCTTCCTGCAGGTTCTGATGCGTCGCCGCAACGATGCGCACGTCAACGGGAATGTCCTTGCTGCTGCCGACGCGCTGGATGGTGCGGGTTTCAAGCACCTTCAGGAGCTTGACCTGAAGATCGAGTTCGAGATCACCAATCTCGTCGAGAAACAGCGTTCCGCCGTTTGCCAGTTCGATCTTGCCTTTCTTCATTGCCGTCGCGCCGGTAAAAGCGCCTTTCTCGTGACCAAAGAGTTCGGACTCGATGAGACTCGCAGGAATGGCCGCGCAGTTGATGCCGATGAAAGGGCCGTCAGCACGATCACTGGCAATGTGCTGCATGCGGGCGAACCGCTCCTTGCCCGTACCCGATTCACCGAGAAGCAGCACAGTGGTATTGGTTTTGGCGACCTGGAGTGCCTGCTGGATCGCCTGCTGCAGAGCGGGGCTCTCACCCATGATGCCATACTGAGCGCCCTGACTTTCGAGCCGGTTGCGCAGCAGCTTGTTTTCGGACACAAGTTGCGCCGTCTGCTCATCGATGAGTTCCTTGACGCGCAGGACCTGGCCGATCAGCGTAGCCAGTACCTGCAGCAGTGACAGGTCGCGCTGGAACGGTCGCTGGCGATGCAGCAACCGATGGGTAGCAAGCACACCGACGGGGTTTTCATCCAGAATGATCGGTACAGCGAGGAAAGCGACCGCTTCATCAGGCAAAGTCGTGCGTTCGACTGCTCGCCTCAGATAAATCGGATCCTCGTCGATGTTCGGAACGACAGCCATCTGCCCGGTCTGGAACACTCGTCCCGTGACACCCTCGCCGATGTCGTAAAGCCCCTTGTCACGTTCCTCGCGGGTCAGCCCGTACGCATAGAGAATGCGGAGCTTGCCCGTCTCTTCTTCAGGCAGGATGACACGTCCACGATTGAGGCCCAGTAATTCGGAAAGCAGGCGCAGGATACCCTGGATGGCGATTTTGGGATCAGACGAGCGCGTGATCAGCTGGGCAGCCTGGCGTACCACCAGCAGTTCGGACTCAATCGAGTTGAGAGATTCTTTTTCGGTCATGAACAATTTCCGACAATGTCGACATCGAGTCGTTGTTCATGCAAGAAAGGGGCCAATTGTCCTGATTGTCAGAAAATGGCAGGCTCCGGATGGTACGCATCCCTGCGAACCCGGGGTAAATGACGTGTGATATCAGTCCTGATTATGCCAGCTGAACTTCTTGATCAGCTTGACGCAGATGCCATCGAGAAAGAAGCCGATGACACCGATTACAACGACCATCGCGGCCAGGGTATCGTATTCGAGCGTATCGCGCGCATCGTTGATGGCATAGCCGAGACCGCTCGTGACCCCGAGATATTCGGCTGGCACGAGAACGATCCAGGCAACCCCCACCGCGAGACGAATGCCTGCGAAAATATCCTGGCCGATTGCCGGCAGGATAATCCGGCGCAACATCTGTAACCCGTCCGCACCAAGATTTTTCGCCACCTTGAACCATAACGGGTCAATGCGGCGCACACCCTGCGCCGTGGAAAAGAGCACTGGCCAGATAGCAGCGACGGCGATCAGAAAGACAATTGCCCCGTCCCAGGTCGCAAATGCCAGTACCGCAATCGGCATCCAGGCCAGCGGTGAAATCATGCGCAGGAACTGAAAAGGCACGTGGCTGATCTCGCGCACTGACGCATAGAGCCCCACGGCAACGCCGACTGGCACACCGATGACCACGGCCCACAGCAGGCCAAGGCCGATGCGTGCAAGGCTCGGCGCCGAGGCTTCCCAGACGTAGCCATTCGCAGTCAACTCGAGGAGACGCGAGAATGCAGGTGCCGGCGCAAAATCGGCGAAGGATTCAGTATCCGGGTTGCTCGCAATAGCCCAGCCTCCGAGCCACCAGAGAGCAAGCATCACGCCGATACCGATAACCGGGTAGCCGATACCTCGCCATGCGCTCATGCCGAAAGCTTTCCAGTCGAAACCACCCTCCCTGGCGGTATTCATATTGAGTGAGGCCGGGGTTGCACTCATATCTTCACCACTTCTGTACGCTCGTACGGGTTGTCCGGATCAACGCCAGGTGCCTTTTCCCAGCCCTTGTACTTCTCCATGGCAACCTTGACGTGCTTGTAGTCGACCAGATCCTTCGCGACGAACTTCGGATCCAGCCCCGTCAGGAAAGTCTTGTCACCACCAACGAGCGTTTCGTTCATGGACTCGACGATGAGCTCGGTTGCCGACGGGTACGGGTATGGTGAAAAGTCGATCCGGCCGTTACCGAACTCGGCCTTGTTGCGGATCGCATGCGGATTGCCGTACTGCTCCTCGTCGTAATAGGTCATGGCACGTACCACGGCCTTGCCCGGCATTGGCAGATATTTCTTGCCGTCCTTCGACATCATCATCGCGACTTCTTCCTTGTTCTCCTGCGCATAGATCTCGGCGCGCACGATGGCATTCATGACTTTCTGCGTCCATTCCGGATTGGCATTCACAGTATTCTCGTTCATGCAGACGACGCAGCAGGGGTGGTTCTTCCACATATCGCCCGTGAAACGCAGCATCTTGCCGCCTGCCTTGAGTTCACCGAAGGCGTTGAATGGCTCGGCAACAATGAAAGCATCGATCTTCTTCGCTGCAAGCGCCGGCGGCATATCCGGTGGCGGCATGATCATGAGATTGACCTCATCTTTGGCCAGCGGCTCTTTCTGGTCCTTGATGACGGGCTTCAGCCCGGCGCTACGCAGACCCATCTGCAGCACGATGTTGTGCATGGAGTACCAGTAGGGCACGGCGACCTGCATGCCACCCAGGTCCTTGAAATCTTCAGCCCCGGTGTGCTTGCCGACGACAAGCGCCGAACCGTTAATATGCGCCCAGGACATGATCTTGACAGGAAAATCGTTGTTGTAACGCATCCACACCGGGATCGGCTTCAGCAAATGCACGAGGTTGAACTTGCCGGCAGCAAAGCCCTCGACAAGCGGTGACCAGCCGCGGATCAGGGTCGGCTTCTCTGCCTTCAACCCCTCGTCCTCGAAAAAGCCCATGCCGTGCGCGACGAGCAGCGCAGTCGCATCCGTTATCGGCAGATAGCCGATACGCACCACCTCGTCGTCAGGCGGCGTGACATTCGCGAGGCTCAGGCCGGGCAGCGTCATGCTGGCGGCAAGTCCACCCATGGCGAGCATGTCCAGCATGAAGTCACGGCGGCTCATCTCGTGCTTGTTGAGGTAATCAAGTTCGTCATCTTTGATCTTGCTCATTATGTGTTCTCCGGAAGTAGTAATTGGTAAGTAATTGGTAAGGAACTGGTCTGGATCGATGGAGGTCAGGCAGCCTGCTGTTTGCTATCGTCAAGCGCTTTGGACTGCCCTGTTTGTCTGATTTCAGCGGGTTTTACATCACCGACGAGGCTGTCGAATTTCGTCATCAGCTGCTCTCGCGCACGGCTGAATTCCGCCCGGGAGCGATCACGGGGAAACGGAAGGTCGACCTGTTCCTCGCCAACGATCTCGCCGGGATTGGCCGACATGATCAGCACCCGGTCAGCCATGGCGACGGCCTCGTCGATATCGTGGGTCACGATGACCATCGTGAGGTCCTCTTGCCCGGTGATACGGGCGACCTCGTCCTGCAGCGTGGCGCGCGTGAAGGCATCGAGCGCGGAGAAGGGCTCGTCAAGCAGCAGCACCTCGGGCGAGGTGGCAAGCGAACGTGCCAGTGCCACGCGCTGCTGTTGCCCTCCCGAGAGACTCTGCACATGTTCCTCGGCCTTTTCCGAGAGCCCGACGAGATCGAGCAGATAGTCAATCTTCTCCGGGTTCTTTTGTCCGGCAAAGGTCAGGCCAAGTTCGATGTTCTGGCGAACATTCATCCAGGGATAGAGCGACGGCTTCTGGAACATCATGTTCCACTTTGCGCTCGGACGTGTGACCTGGTGGCCATGAATACGCACGCAGCCCTCGGTCGGTATCAGGAGACCGGCGAGCATGTGCAGCAAGGTCGATTTGCCGCAGCCACTGCGGCCGATCAGTGCTACCCGCTCGCCCGCCGGGATCTTGAGCTCGATATTATTCAGGGTCGGATCCGTCTGACCTTTGAACGTATGCGTGATGAAATCGATGCTGATGTTGGCGCTCATCTGGCAAGCCTCTGGTAATAACTTGCATGGTGTAGTGCAGGTATCGTGCCAAAGAGCTCAGGAGCCTGATTTTCTGTGATATTTCACTCCAGGCTCCTGACTGCCCGCTCGAGCCCTTCTGTCATTGACGACAATGTCCGACATTTCCTGCCCTGACAGCGGGTATTTCCGGCAGACAATCCCGGGGGAAATTGCAATCTTCTGTTTTATATGGCTTTTTTAAAATGGCACAACTTTTGCGTTAAGAGTGGCAACTGAACTTCCAAACTCAACAAAGGAAAGCGTTATGAACAAAACCGAAATGAAAGAAGCCATTCTTGTCGCCAAGCTGGAAAAAGGCCTCACATGGGCTGACATTGCCGAGGCGGCTGGTCTGTCCGTTGAATACGTGACTTCGGCATGCCTGGGCATGAACCACCTGGAAAAGGAGCAGGCGGATGCAGTTGCCGGACTACTTGGACTCGAGCCGAAAATCTCTACACTGTTGCAGATGTTCCCGAACAAGACATGGGACAAGCCGATCCCGACAGATCCGGTCATCTACCGCTGGTACGAAATCGTCGGCGTCTACGGTGAGACCATCAAAGAGCTGATACACGAGAAATTCGGAGATGGCATCATGAGCGCTATCGACTTCTCCATGGATATCGACAAGCAGGAAGACCCCAAAGGCGATCGCGTGGTCGTCACCCTCAACGGCAAGTTCCTCCCATACAAGTCCTGGTAAAAAAACTGCCAAACAGACCAAGAGACCGCCGGCCCGGTGATCCGGCGGTTTTTTTTGCCCTGAAAACTTCCAGTCAAGTGAGAGTTCAGAACCAGAGCTCGCCTGAACATCTTCTGCATTGACGACGAGCTGTTATCAAGTTCATCAACCAACATTTCTATGCGTAGTCGTGATAACCAGGTCTGGCAGGCACGCGCTGCCATCAGGACATTTTTGAAATGTTTCCCCGAAATCATGCGCGAATTGCACCAGGAACTACCATGCAAACTGCGGCCGGACATACAATCCAACATGATGCGTTCTGGTATGCATGTCACGCTACACAATGATTTTGTTGTCTTCCAACACCGATATTCTTCGGGTAGTGACACTGCAAATGGCCTCGATTTCTTTTCAGCGTAATACATGGCATGACTATTGCTTCATTCTGTTTGTAGAGCTTTTATCCCTTCCCAGTTAACGGAGTCATCCAATGAGTGAAAATATCTTGATATCGCCCGCCCATTTGAAGCAAATGTCTGAATCGCTCCCGACCGTGATCATCGACACCCGGTCTCCGGAAGCCTATGCCGCTGGTCATATTCCCGGTGCCGTGAATATTCATGACATCTTCACCTTCCTTGCGACTTCCTCGAAAGAAGGGCTCGAGGAACTGAGTGAAAAATTCGCAGAAGCCTTCGGAGCTGCAGGTCTGTCGGGCGAGGAAGTCGCTGTGGTCTATGAAGAAAGCATGAATACCGGTTTTGGGCAGTCGTGCAGGGGCTATTTTCTTCTGGAGTTTCTCGGCTATCCAAAGGCAGCCATCCTGCACGGTGGATACCAGGCCTGGCTTGCCGAGGAGCTGCCAGTAACAACCGATGTTCCTCAGGTGGAACCGAAAGCGTTCCCTGTTGACCCCGAAGCGGCAAGCGTGATGTTGACGCAGGATGACATGCTTGCATCGCTCTCCATGGACGACGTCGTCAAACTCGATGTGCGCGATGTAGACGAATGGGTAGGAACCAGCTCCTCACCTTATGGCATCGATTTCTGTCCGCGCAAGGGACGTATTCCCGGTGCTGTCTGGCTCGAGTGGTACCGCATGATGAAACCGGGCGAAGAGGTGCCCGTCTTCAAGTCACGCGAGGAACTCCAGGCAGAGTGCGCGACCGTGGGAATCCATTCCGATTCAACCGTCTATCTTTACTGCTTCAAGGGCGCTCGGGCGTCGAACACCTTCGTTGCCCTGAAAGAGGCCGGCGTGAAAGACGTCAGGCTCTATTTCGGATCCTGGAACGAGTGGTCACGCGATCCCGGTTTGCCGATCGAGTCGGGGCACCTCGCATGGGACGCTGCCTGAGATGAGCGGACTGATGCTTCTGGTAGAAGCTCTACATGGTATGGCAGCGACGATATGGATTGGTGGAATCTTCTTTGCGTTCATGGCACTGCGGCCCGCGGCCAATGTGTCCCTTGAACCGGCAGAGAGGATAAAGTTGTGGCAGTCTGCTTATCATTATTTCTTTCCATGGGTCTGGGTCATGATCGCTGTATTGTTGGCAACCGGCTACACCGATCTTTTCGTCCGTTTTGATGGCTTTGACAATGGAGCGATATATCTCGGAATGATGCATGCCATCGGGTTGCTGATGATCCTGCTGTTTGCGTATCTCTATTTCGTTCTCTATCGGCGTCTGAGCCTTGCTGTCAGCGCGAATGATACGCCGACAGCATCCGGAGAAATGGCGCGTATGCGACCGGTCATGGCAATCAACCTCACACTGGGGCTGCTGATCACCGCGATCGGGATTGCGGGACCCGGAGTTTTCTGAGATTTATGTTTAGCAGAGTGCTGGTTTGTGCGTTCTGACCATGCCCTTTATTTCGAGCAATGTTGAAAGCGGGATGCTTCCCGATTCCAATCAGAGGGAGGTTCTTTTGAACCTCCTTTTTCTGTCTCGCGATTACTCAAAGAGTTCGGGCTGACCTGCTGGCCGTCAGGCGGCAAAGATCAAACAAACTTCTCTCCGAAGATCATGCCATTGCCACGGCCGTTACATCGCCAACCCCATGCCGGATCTCAAAATTACTGGCCCGCCCTTCCGATATAAGCCTCGCCGCTTTCTTCATCTCTGAATATGGGAGAACCATCCCGCGATTTGACTGCATATGGGGCATGACATCAGCCTCTACTATGTTAATCGACTCACCAGAGGCGACAATTCTTCAGTGGTGATAACCCTTTACAGGGGATGCATTCATCGTGAGACGATTTGGTATATGCTCAAGATCCAAAATCCCGATCAGGGAGATTCAGCGCGCGTTTCGCCCGGTACGAAACCGCAAATTTGTAGTTGATCGGCAGAGAGTGATGAAGAACCAGGACATCGAATTAACAGAAGAGCAGCTCAGCCATACCACATCCACGAAGGTTCCGGACTATCTCTCCAGAGTTTACTGGTGGGCCTATGTGCATCCGAAGGCTGTGAGGGTTTTCGAGAGGCAGTGGCTCGTCAACCTGATCCTGTGGGGCAATTTCACCCGCCTCAGAGACAGTGCGCTTGATACGCTGGGCAAGAATATCTCCGGCAAGACACTGCAGATCGCCTGCGTCTACGGGGATTTCACGCCA
>JARFQQ010000184.1 GCA_029287695.1 Gammaproteobacteria bacterium
AGGGTGCTGCCGATCAGCAGTAGCAGCAGAAGAAGCCTCAGCACAGTCCTGCCAATTCCCGGTATCGCCTCCATTCGAAAGCATTTCCAGGATCGGTCTTGCGTCCGGGAGCAATGTCGCTGTGACCGACGATGCGGTCGCCTGTAATGGCTGGATAGCATTTCCGGATCGCCGCCGTCAGCAATGCGAGTGACGCGTACTGCGCGTTCGGGAATGGCTCCTCGTCCGTGCCCTCGAGCTCGATCCCAATGGAGAAGTCATTGCAATTCTCGATACCGCAGTAGCTGGACTCCCCGGCATGCCAGGCCCGCTTGTCGAACGGGACATACTGGATGATTTCACCGTTTCGCCTGATGAGGCAATGGGCGGAGACCTCAAGGCCCTGGATTTCTTCGAAGTAGGGATGCGCATCAGGATCGAGGCGGTTTTGAAACAGGTCATCGATCCAGGGACCGCCAAACTCTCCCGGGGGCAGGCTGATGTTATGAATCACGAGCAGGCTGATCTCGCATCCCTCGGGACGCTCGTTGTAATTTGGCGAGGGCGAATGTCTGACACCCTCGAGCCATCCCTGCCTGATTCTCATGGCGCTTCCGTGGCCGGTTCCCCGAGCGCCTTGTCGATGGATCGCCGGATCGATTCTACCGAGGGCTGTGGTTGTAATTCACAGTGAAATTCACCGTTGTTGTAGAGGTAGAGCGACGGCAGGTGAAAGAAGCCGAGTTCGTTGACGAGCGCAGGATTCATCTGGGCATCGACCTCGAAGACGGAGACGTCTGTCCAGAGTCCGGTGAATCTTTCGAGTGCACTCCTGAAAGCCTTGCAGGAACCACAAGCCGGGCTTGTAAAGCATGCCAGTGCAGGCCCGGTTGTCTCTTCGAGAGTGTGGTGATAATTGAACTGGTCAAGCTGTGGAAGAGACATGGGAACGTGCGTCAATTACAATGACGAGCTGATTTTTCACGGAGTTTAACATGACTGCAAGAATTACAGACTCGGGTCTGAAGATCGAGGAACTCGAGGAGGGCAGCGGCGAAAGCGCTTCAACCGGCATGAATGTCACCGTGCACTACACGGGCTGGCTCGAGAACGGTAACAAGTTCGATTCCAGCCTGGATCGCGATGATCCTTTCCGTTTCACTCTGGGACGCGGCATGGTCATTCGCGGCTGGGACGAAGGCGTCGAGGGCATGAAGGCAGGGGGCAGGCGCAAATTGACGATCCCTGCACACCTTGGCTACGGCAGCGCGGGTGCCGGTGGTGTCATCCCGCCAAACGCAGTCCTGGTTTTCGAAGTCGAACTGCTCGATATCGATGGCTGAGCGATTTTCACTGCCGGCGAAGGAGACCATTGTCAGCCAGGTCAGAGCAGCGCTGGCCGAGGATGTGGGTGACGGCGACCTTACCGCAGCTCTGCTCGATGAGAAGCAGCAGGCAACTGCCGTCGTCATTGCACGAGAGAAAGGCGTCCTCTGTGGCACGGCCTGGTTCGACGAGGTCTTCCGCCAGGTCGATCAACGCTCGCGCATCGAGTGGCTGAAACGGGACAGCGAGCTGCTTGCCCCGAATGACCGGCTGTGCAAAATCCATGGTGTTGCGCCCTCACTGCTGACAGCCGAACGTACCGCACTCAATTTCCTGCAGACATTGTCAGGAACCGCCACTCTGGTCAGCCGTTACGTACAGGCTGTAGAGGGAACGGGCGTACGCATACTTGATACCCGCAAGACATTGCCCGGCCTGCGTCTGGCACAGAAATACGCCGTGCTGTGCGGCGGTGGAGACAACCATCGCATCGGCCTCTACGATGCGGTCCTGATCAAGGAGAATCATGTTCGCGCAGCAGGTTCGATCACGCGTGTGCTGAAGCAGGCCTATGATCGATTTCCGGATGTGGATATCGAGATCGAAGTGGAGTCGCCGGGTGAACTCCTCGAGGCACTCGAAGCCGGCGCGCGCCGGGTACTGCTCGACAACTTCTCGACGGACGATCTCGAAAAGGCCGTCTCTCTGAACCACGGTCGGGCGAGGCTGGAGGTCTCCGGCAATGTCACCTTCGAGAATCTGAGGAGCCTGGCCGAAACCGGTATCGACGATATCTCGATCGGCGCGCTCACCAAGCACCTTGAGGCGTTTGATTTCTCCATGCTGTTCGAGGATTCACACTCCTGAACCAGGCATGCTACAGTCACGCGCCTGCCCTGGGCTGCCTCTCATTCCCGGTGTTCGGTCACAGAGTGGAACCAGGATTGCCGGTGATGCGTTCCTGATGCATGCGCAGTCCCTTTTGCCGGCGACGGATTGCCTGCGCATTATCACAATCACACGGTGTACCCGTAACGCGGTGCAAGCGGCCCCAGGGGGCCAACCAGAACATTTGCAGTAACGAAACTCATGGCTTTTCACGATGAAGTCGCCTCGCGGCGAACCTTTGCAATCATTTCTCACCCTGATGCAGGAAAGACGACGCTGACGGAAAAACTCCTGCTTTTCGGCGGCGCCATTCAGCTTGCAGGAACCGTCAAGGGACGCAAGGCTGCACGCCATGCGACATCCGACTGGATGGAACTTGAGAAGCAGCGCGGGATTTCCGTGACATCTTCCGTCATGCAGTTCCCCTACAAGGGGCGCATCATGAATCTGCTCGACACCCCGGGACACGCCGATTTCTCTGAGGATACCTATCGCACGCTGACCGCTGTCGATTCAGCACTCATGGTGATAGATGTCGCCAAGGGCGTCGAAGAGCGCACCATCAAGCTCATGGAAGTGTGTCGCATGCGCGATACACCGATCCTGACGTTCGTGAACAAGCTTGATCGCGAAGGCCGGGATCCGATTGAGATCATGGACGAAGTCGAGGAGGTGCTGAAAATTCGCTGTGCTCCCGTGACATGGCCCATCGGCATGGGCAAACGATTCGTCGGGGTTTTCGACTTGCGGACGGAGACAACCCGCCTTTTCGACACGCGTGAGGGCGAGCGCAAGCATGCCGGAAGGATCATCAGGGGTCTCGATAATCCCGAACTTGACGAGGCGATCGGAAGCATGGCGTCGGAACTGCGCGACGAAATCGAGCTTGTACGAGGCGCCAGTCATGAACTGGACCTCGATGCCTACGCAAAGGGAGAGTTGACCCCGGTCTTTTTCGGCTCTGCAATCAACAATTTCGGTGTCGAGGAGTTGCTGGATGCCTTCACCGACTATGCTCCGGGCCCGAGACCGCGTGCGGCAGGTGAGCGCAACGTCGAGCCGACCGAGGAAAAATTCACGGGCTTCGTCTTCAAGATCCAGGCCAATATGGATCCTGCCCACCGAGACCGGGTTGCCTTTCTTCGGGTCTGTTCCGGCAGCTACAGGAAGGGCATGAAAATGCGCCATGTTCGCCTCGGGAAATCCATCCAGGTCAGCAATGCGATAACCTTCCAGGCCGATGAGCGCAGGCAGGTCGAGGAAGCCTTCCCCGGTGATATCATCGGCTTGCACAATCATGGCACCATCCAGATTGGCGATACCTTTACCGAGGGCGAGGAGCTCAAGTACGAAGGCATTCCCTACTTTGCGCCTGAACTGTTCCGTCGTGTGGTGCTGAAGGATCCGCTGAAGATGAAACAGTTGCAGAAAGGTGTCCTGCAGCTTTGCGAGGAGGGTGCTACCCAGGTATTCCGGCCACTGAAGAACAATGACATGATACTCGGGGCTGTCGGGATGCTTCAGTTCGACGTTGCCGTGCATCGACTCAAGGGGGAATATGGCGTGGAGGCGATCGTCGAACCGATTTCCGTCGCCACGGCGCGCTGGATAGAGTGTGATGACGACAAGATGCTGCAGCAGTTCAAGAGCAGGAATCATGACAATCTTGCTCTCGATGGCGATGACCAGCTGGTGTACCTGGCGCCCACACGCGTCAATCTGAACCTTGCCACGGAGCGTTGGCCAGATATACGCTTCCTGGCATCAAGGGAACTATAATTACATTGAAAACAATAAGATAGAAAATTCCCCGGGGAATAAAAAAGGCGCGGCAGGTGATGCCGCGCCAAATACCACCAAAGGAGGATGGAGGAATATACGCTGAAAAAGGAGGAAGAATCAGCGTATAAGTAGATACTAATATACTTTCAGAGTCATGTCAAATCCGTCCAACGCGCCGTTCGATTAAAAAGAGCATGGAATTTACATCCCTTGGCACCGATGGGGCTGCCAGAAGAAATCGTCTGACCTTTGACCGGGGTGTCATAGAGACACCGGTCTTCATGCCTGTCGGCACCTACGGCACCGTGAAGGCCATGACACCCGAGGAACTCGGGGAGGCAGGGGCCCGCATTATTCTCGGAAATACTTTCCATCTCTGGCTTCGTCCCGGCACGGAGATCATCAGGTTGCACGGGGACCTGCATGATTTCATGCACTGGGACGGGCCGATACTGACCGATTCAGGCGGATTCCAGGTCTACAGCCTGGGCAAGATGCGTAAGATCACGGAGGAAGGCGTCCATTTCCGCTCGCCCATCAACGGATCGAAGGTCTTCATGGGTCCGGAAGAGTCGATGCAAATCCAGCGCGATCTCGGCTCGGACATCGTCATGATCTTCGACGAGTGCACGCCATACCCCGCGACATACGAAGAAGCACGACAGTCAATGGAACTCTCGTTACGCTGGGCGAGGCGCAGCAAGCTGGCGCATGCGGGCAATCCCGCTGCGCTTTTCGGTATCGTCCAGGGAAGTGTCTACGAGGAGCTTCGGGACGTCTCGCTCGAGGGGCTCATGGAGATCGGTTTTGACGGTTATGCCGTCGGCGGGCTTTCCGTTGGTGAACCGCCGGAAGATCGCTGGCGCATTCTGGATTTCCTTGCAGAGAGATTGCCTGCAGACCGACCCAGGTACCTCATGGGCGTCGGGACGCCTGAAGATATCGTCGAGGCTGTGCAGCGTGGTATCGATATGTTCGATTGCGTGTTGCCGACACGTAATGCGCGCAATGGCCACCTCTTCACGCACTCGGGTGTGGTGAGGATCAAGAACGCCGTGCATGCCAAAGACACAGGGCCACTCGATCCGATGTGCGACTGTTATACCTGCCGTCATTACAGTCGTGCCTACCTGCGCCACCTGTTCCAGTGCAACGAGATTCTCGGAGCACGACTCAATACGATACACAACCTGCACTATTACCAGACCCTGATGCGCGGTCTGCGCCATGCTATTGAAGAGAGGAAGCTGAAGGCGTTCGTTGACGACTTCTATCGTTTGCGCGGGCAGGCGTGATGTTCGGAACGCTTTTCTCGATCATCTTCCCGGTCTTTGCTGTTTCGATGCTGGGCTATCTCTATGCCCGCTGGCGACATACGGAGCTTGGTGATGCAAACCGTATGAACATGGAGCTTTTCATTCCTGCGCTGATTTTCTCGGTCATGTCGGACCGGAGTTTCGACGTGACAGATTACGGGATGCTTGCGCTCGCGGCCGGGCTGGTTGTCCTGCTGCCGGGGCTCATCGGCTGGCCCGTGGCCAGGATCATGGGTGTGCAGTACAAGACATTCGTACCACCTCTGATGTTCAACAACTCGGGCAACATGGGCCTGCCGCTTGCCGTATTCGCATTTGGCGAAGACGCATTGCCGCTGGCGATGGTGCTCTTCATGGTCGAGAATACGCTGCACTTCACGGTCGGGAACTGGATGCTGATCGGGCGCCTGCTTCCCATGCAGTTGCTCAGGTCGCCAATGCTCTGGGCGACCTTTCTCGGCATTGCCTTCAACGTCCTGGATCTCTCCTTGCCGAAGCCGGTCAATGATTCCATCGCACTCGTCGGGCAGATCGCGATACCGCTGATGCTGTTTGCACTGGGAGTGCGTGTTGCCCAGACGCATATCACCGAGTGGAGACTGGCAATCGTCGCCTCCCTGATCATTCCTGTCACAGGTGTTGCGATCGCGCTCGGGGCGAATCTGTTTTTTCAGCTTGAGGGACAGCAGGCCGCCCAGCTGCTCCTTTTCAGTGTTCTACCTCCGGCCGTGCTGAACTACATGCTGGCGGAGCAGTTCAGGCAGGAGCCTGAGAAAGTCGCTTCGATCGTGCTGCTCGGCAATCTCTCGGCGCTTCTCACGGTGCCGGCCGTGCTCTTCTTTATCCTCTGAATCCGGGAC
>JARFQQ010000193.1 GCA_029287695.1 Gammaproteobacteria bacterium
CAGGGAGAGCGTCCCGCGCGGATCCGGCTCGCCAGGCAGCCGCTCAATGGCGAGAAAGCGCTGAAGCTCGGAGTGACACATCTTCTCTGGCTCCTGGTGGCCTTCGCGACCGGGCTGAGCTTTGTTCTCTACTGGGGCAACTCGCCCGATCTCATCCTCGATTTCTTCACCGGCCAGGCTCCCTTCGCCGCCTATGGCACTACGCTTTTTCTGAAGGCCACCACCTATGTGATGGCCGGGCTTGCACGCGAGCAGGTGTGTACCTACATGTGCCCCTACTCGCGTTTCCAGAGCGCCATGTTCGACAAGGACACGCTGATCGTTTCCTATGACAGCAAGCGCGGCGAGGGGCGCGCGAAGCTAGGCAAGGGGCTCAAGAGCCGCGAGGAGCGACAGGCCGCCGGTGTCGGAGACTGTATCGACTGCGGATACTGTGTGCAGGTTTGTCCGACGGGTATCGATATCCGCAACGGTTTGCAGATTCAGTGCATCTCCTGCGCGCTTTGCATAGACGCCTGCGACAAGATCATGGACTCGCTTGGCTGGGAGCCTGGTCTTGTCGCCTACACGTCCGAGCGACAGGCCGATGGCGGCAAGCCTGCACGGCTACTCCGTCCGAAGGTGATCGGCTACTTCCTCGTGCTGCTGGTCATCGTGGCTGCATTGGTGTGGAATGTCTCGCATCAGCAGCTTTTCGATCTGTCGGTCGCGCAGGAGCGCCAGCCTCTCCATGTCACCCTCTCTGACGGACGCATCCAGAACAGTTACGAATTCAAGATGAACAACAAGACCGGTGGCCCGCTGGAACTCGAGTTCGGGATTATCGGACTCGAGGGCGCCGAGCTCGACCTTGGCAAGTTCAGCCATATCAAGCTGGCGCCGGATCAGCGCTTGCGGCTGCGTGCGCATATCAAGCACGATCCGCCGGCAGGGGAGGCGGGTTCGCAGAAATTCAGGATCCGCGCTATCCCGACGAATCGAACGGATTTACAACCATTCGAGAAGGATGCTGTTTTCACCTGGCCCGGGAGTAACTGAGGCATGAACACGACCGGCTTGCTTGCTGTCATCGGAATCGGGGTCGGACTGGAGGTCCTGGCGTTTGTGCTGTTGCGTTTTCTGACGAAGCTCGATGGAAAGGCAATGGCAACCATCATCGCGCTCGGTGTGATCGGCCTCTACATCCCCTGGGTCATCATTAACTGGCCCGGCGGTGACGTCTTTGCTATCGAGATCGGCATCTTTCTCGTCGTAGCCTATGTGCTGGGCATTATCGGCCGTCGTGCCGGAAAAAGCTGGCACTGGGGTCCTGCGCTGATCTTTGCGTTCTTTGTATGCGTCGTCGCCGTCAACGTCATCTTTGTCACCCTGGCGGAAACAGGTATAACGGGTATTTTCTCCAAACTGCTGCCGGAGCCGCAGACCAGCATGGTCGCCAATTCACGTTTCCCGGGAACCGTTTCCCACGATTTCCATGAGAAGGAAAGCCTCTATAACGCTTACCTCAAGGATGTCGAGGAGCAGCAGCAACGTGGCTGGAAAGTGCGCAAGGGATGGGAGCGGAAGCCTGTCGTTGGAGAACCGGAGCGCTTCATGGTCGAGGTGCGTGACCGTGATGGTGCACCGATCCGTGGCGCAAGCGTGGCAGGCGAGTTCCTGCGACCGTCGAGCAGTGACGACGATTTCAGCTTCACGCTCGAGGAAGCGGCTGAATACGGCATGTACACAACATCCCTGACGATGCCACGTCCCGGTATCTGGAAACTCGTGCTGCGTATCACCAGCGGGGAGGATGTGCACGAAATCCGCGCCACCACCTCTGTCTCCGCACAGGAGTAGCCAGATGAGCGCCGGCAACGACAAGAGCTGTTTTCACTGTGGCTTGCCGCTGCCGGAGGACGAGGTTTTTCAGGTCACGATTCGCGGAGAAAAGCGCGACATGTGCTGTCGTGGTTGCCAGGCTGTTGCGCAGGCGATCGTTGATGGCGGCCTGGAGTCCTTCTACGACCATCGCACAGAAACATCCCGCAAGGCTGATGAACTCATACCGGAAGAGCTGCAGCGCTTCGATCTCTACGACCAGGACGCGGTGCAGGCGAGTTTCGTCAGGGTGGCCGAGGGTGACCGGCGCACCGCTTCGCTGATACTCGAGGGTATCACCTGTGCTGCCTGCGTCTGGCTCAATGAACGCCATGTGCGCTCGCTGCCCGGGGTGCTTTCGTTCGACGTCAATTACACGACACACCGCGCACGCGTGGAGTGGGACAACTCTCAACTGCATCTCAGCGACATTCTCAAGGCAATCACCTCCATCGGCTATGTTGCCCATCCGTTCGATCCGGGACGACAGGAGGCGATCTACAAGAAAGAGCGCAAGCGAGCCTTGCGGCGTCTGGCGATTGCGGGTGTTTGCGCCATGCAGGTCATGATGCTGGCCGTCGCGCTCTATTCAGGCGATTACTACGGCATGGATGAGCAGATGCAGACGTTCATGCGCTGGGTCAGTATGCTGCTTGCCACGCCTGTCGTCTTTTACGCCTCCACCGACTTTTTTCGCAATGCCTGGCGCGACCTGCGACACAGGCAGGTCAGCATGGATGTCCCGGTTTCGCTCGCCATTGGCGGCGCCTATTCCGCCAGCGTCTGGGCGACACTGACGGGCGGGCACGAGATCTACTTCGATTCTGTGACCATGTTTTCCTTTTTCCTGCTTTCTTCACGCTTTCTCGAGATGGGGGCGCGCCACCGTGCCGGACAGGCGGCGGAGGCGCTGGTGCGCCTGCTGCCGGCGACGGCTACGCGTCTCGCCGACGGCCGCGAGGAGGTGGTGTCCGTAAAGGATCTCGTCCCGGGTGACCGCGTGCTGATTCGTCCCGGCGAGACGGTGCCTGCCGACGGACTGATCGTCGAGGGCGTCAGCTCGGTCGATGAATCCCTGCTGACCGGCGAGAGCCTGCCACAGCTTCGCCGTCCGGATGATGCTATCGTCGG
>JARFQQ010000210.1 GCA_029287695.1 Gammaproteobacteria bacterium
TCCCCATTCTCGTAGAGAATGCCCAGGCGAATCTTCGCCCGCCTGCAGTCCAGGGCGGCTGCGCGTAACATCCAGTCCATTCCGGCTTCCTTGTCCTCGATCACACCCTTGCCGCGATAGAGCTGGTAGCCGACATGGTACATGGCGATCTTGTGATTCTGGGCGGCGGCCCTGTTGAACCAATCGAAGGCCAGTTCCGGATCCTCCGGCATACCGCCCGCACCATCGAGATAAAGCTTGCCAATACGGTTCTGCGCCTGCGGTAGTCCCTGGCTCGCGGCCTCGAGGAACCAGTAGGTGGATTTGTCATCACTCTGCTCGACACCGTGTCCGCGCGCATAGAGCTTGCCCAGCACGAACTGCGCCTCGGCATCACCCTTGTCGGCATATTTCATGACGATCGAGATCTCGGTGAGTGGTGCGGCACTCACCGGGAACGCAATCAGCAAGAAGCCAATGGCGAGGATGTACTTTTTCATGGCCAATTCGCCTTTCTCTCTGTCCGTAAATGGCTCAAGCATAGCAGAAGCACTCGCCTGCATTCGCTTATACTGCAGGGCATGAATAACGCTCCCCGGGCTCCGGCTTTAACCAGACGACTGCTGAATATCGAGAGGGGTGAAGGCCCTCTGGTAGCGGCCTCTTTCATCTACTTCTTTTGTCTGCTGTGCAGTTATTACATCATTCGTCCCGTGCGTGACGAGATGGGTATCGCGGGTGGTGTCGATCAGCTGCAGTGGGTCTTCACGGGGACTTTCCTTGTGATGCTGGCCGCAGTGCCGCTCTTTGGTTTCCTGAGCGCGCGCCTGCCGCGCTCGAAACTGCTGCCGGCGGTTTACCTTTTTTTCATCCTCAATTTGCTCTTTTTCCAGTTGCTGCTGGGCGGGGAATCGGCTCCTCTCTGGGGTGCACGCGCCTTCTTCATCTGGGTGAGTGTTTTCAATCTCTTCATCGTCTCCGTCTTCTGGAGCTTCATGGCCGATATTTTCAGCAATGCCCAGGGGAAAAGACTCTTTGCGCTGATAGCCGCCGGTGGAACGGCAGGAGCCATCACCGGGCCTGCGATCACGACACTACTGGCCGGTCAGTTCGGGACGGCAAACCTGCTGCTGATTTCTGCCGGATTCCTCTGTGGAGCACTCGGAGCAATACTCTATCTGAACAGGCATGTGCAGAGCAGTGACAAGCGCGAACAGCAGGGACTGGGTGGATCCATCTTCGAGGGCTTCACGCAGACACTCGGCTCCAGATACCTGCTTGGCATCGGTCTCTTTATCTGGCTCTACGCGACGCTCTCCACCTTTCTCTATTTCGAACAGGCCCACATCGTCAAGGCGGCCTTCGATGATCCCGACGCCAGGACCACTCTCTTTGCCATCATCGACCTGGCGGTCAACAGCCTGACACTCCTCTTTCAGCTCCTGATCACAGGGCGGATCATGCAGAAGTTCGGCGTGGCGACAGCGCTCGCGCTCATGCCGGGCTTGCTCGCAATCGGCTTCATGGTGCTTGCCATCGCGCCGATCCTGCCTGTGCTCATCGCAACCCAGGTCGTCCGGCGTGCCGGCAACTATGCGCTTACACGACCGGCACGCGAGGTGCTCTATACAGTCGTCCCGCGCAGCAGCAAGTACAAGGCCAAGAACTTTATCGATACTGTCGTTTACAGGGGTGCTGATGCAGCCGCCGGCTGGCTTTTTGCCGGCATGAAGTCACTCGGGATGGGGCTGACGGGTATCGCCTGGACGGCCGTTCCGCTGGCGCTGGCCTGGTGTCTCCTTGGTCTACACTTGGGTCGGCAGCAAAGAAAGATGGCAGAAAATACGGAGAATGCGCATGCTGAAACACAACCGTCGTGATTTTCTCAAATTGCTTGCAGCATCAGGTCTATCCCTCGCCATGCCCTCGCCGGTCATTGCCAGTGACGAGACCCTGGTCCTCAAGCCGGTTCCCTCGAGCGGGGAGAAACTGCCCGTCATCGGCCTTGGTACCTCGCGTGTGTTCGAGGTCGGTTCGGGGGGATTTGAGCGAGAGGGGCCGAAGGAGGTTTTGCGCACGCTTGCGAACGTGCCCGGCAGTATGATGGACACCTCGCCGATGTATGGCAGCGCAGAGACGGTTGTCGGCGATCTCGCAGCGGAACTCGACGTGCGTGACCGGCTCTTTTTTGCGACCAAGGTCTGGACCCGGGGGCGCGAGGAGGGAATTGCACAGATGCGGACATCGATGCAACGCTTGCGCACCGACCGGCTCGATCTGATCCAGGTCCACAACCTCCTGGATACGGCAACGCACTTGCGAACATTGCGTGACTGGAAGGAGGAGGGGCGTGTGCGTTATGTCGGCATCACGCATTACCATGCCGGTGCGCATGAGAGCCTCATGCGGGTCATGCAGAAGGAGCCACTCGATTTCGTGCAGGTCAATTACTCGCTGCTCGAGCCCGAGGCACAGCAGCGTCTCCTGCCACTCGCGCAGGAGAGGGGGATCGCCATCATCGCGAACAGGCCTTTTGCACGCGGAGAACTCTTCAGGATAACGAAAGGGAAATCCCTGCCGGGATGGGCCGCTGACCTGGGTATCGCTTCGTGGGCGCAATACTTTCTCAAATTCGTTGTTTCGCATCCTGCGGTGACAGTCGCAATCCCCGGTACCAGCAAGGCCAGACACATGCGAGACAACCAGATGGCGGGAAGAGGTATCCTCCCCGATGCGGCGACACGCGAGCAGATGTTTCGCTACATGCGAAGCATCTGATAACGGCCTGTAACCCGGTATAGAGGGGAAGGCGACGAGACCTGACAGAGGATGACAGATGAGTATCAGGATATTGCTGACCGGCGGCACCATCGACAAGTTCTACTCGGTTGAGGAGGGCGAGCTGACCTTCGGGGAGAGCCACTTCGATGAAATGCTCGACCGCGCGAATGTGACGGCCAACGTGGTTGTCGAGGAACTGATGCTCAAGGACAGCCTGGAGATCGATACGGTGGAACGCGAGCAGATCCTCGAAGCCTGCGAGGAGTGCGACGAGGAATGTGTTCTGATCACGCATGGCACGGACACGATGGTCGAAACCGCCAGGTTGCTCGGTGACGCTGCTCTCGACAAGTGCATCGTTCTTGTCGGCGCCATGATTCCCTACAGCGTGCGTGACTCCGATGCCTTCTTCAACCTCGGTTTCGCTCTTTCTGCCGTTCAGTTTGCACCGCCGGGTGTTTATATTGCGATGAATGGCGAGCTCTTCGACTGGGACAACGTGAGCAAAAATTACGACGAGGGGCGTTTCGAACGTCTCGAGAGCGAGGCTGTAAACTGACCGTGCACCGGTGCTCGGTCCCGCCCCTGGTACCGGATCAGCGTTTTCCCTCGCCGCCTGCCATATAAAGCACCCGGTCAAGCTGGCGAGTGCCGAGCAGGCGTTTGAGGATGCCAAAAAGATAGGTGGGCACTGTCACGTAGTAGCGTGGCCGTGGTCGCCTGCTTTCGAGCGCGTGGATGACCTTTCCCAACACGGCCTCCGGTGGCAGCGTGAAGGGGGCAGCAGGCCCCTCTCTGGCAAGCCGCGCGAGCGCTCCCTTGTAATTGTCACGGTAGATACTCTGCTCGATGTCGATGTTTTCTTTCAGGGCGTGCAGTGCATTGGCACGGAAGCGGCTCAGAATCGGGCCGGGCTCGATGAGTGAGACAGAAATTCCCGAGCCGCGCAGCTCGAGGCGCAGTGTATCCGTGAGACCCTCGAGCGCGAATTTGCTGGCGTTGTAGGCTCCCCGGAACGGCATGGCCGCGAATCCGAGAACAGAGCTGTTGTGCACGATACGGCCCACGCCGTGACTGCGCATCACAGGGATAGCGAGTCGGGTCAGTTCGTGCCAGCCGAAAAAGTTGGCCTCGAACTGCATGCGCAGCGTGTCTCTCGTCAAATCCTCGACGGCGCCCGGCTGACCGTAAGCCCCGTTATTGAAAAGGCCGTAGAGCTGTCCCTCGCTCTTCTCCATGAGCCCGGCGAAGCATTGTCTGACCGAGTCGCTACTGCTGTAGTCGAGGGGCAGGGTTTCGAGTCCCAGCTGCGACAGCATCTCGAGGTCTTCGGGCTTGCGGGCCGTCGCGAAAACACGATAACCGCGGGCTTTCAGACCGGTTGCTGTGACCAGGCCAATACCGCTGGAACAGCCCGTGACGAGGATGGTCTTCGATGGCATGGAAAAGTCCTGAATCTGGCGATTGTGGTACTATATCGCGATTTATTTTGTATCGTCTTGTCAGGGTAGAGAACATGCCGATTTACGAGTACCGTTGCGATGAATGTGGTCATGAAATGGAAGTCATGCAGAAGCTCAGCGATGCTGCACTGTCAGATTGCCCGGCGTGCGGCAAGCCCTCCCTCAAGAAGCTGATTTCTGCAGCCGGCTTTCGTCTCAAGGGTGGAGGCTGGTACGAAACAGACTTCAAGGGCGGCAGCAAGAAGAATGTCGCAGAAAGCAGCAAGGAGAGTACCTCCTCTGGCCATGCTTGTGGCACAGGTGGTTGCCCGAGCTGCAAGTAGTACCGGGGATACAAGCCAGCAGAGGCACGCCGGTCAGCCGACGTGCCCTTTTTCGTTCCAGAGACTAGAAAACAATGATGCGGACTCACTACTGCGGACACCTCAATGCCGAGCATGTCGACCAGGCGGTCGAGCTGTGCGGCTGGGCTCATCGACGGCGCGATCATGGCGGCGTCATTTTCATTGACCTGCGCGATCGCGAGGGCCTGGTTCAGGTCGTCTACGATCCCGATATCCCGGATGTCTTCAGTACAGCCGAACAGGTGAGGAACGAGTTCGTATTGCGCATCAGGGGAGTCGTCAGGCTGCGCCCCGAGGGGACTGTCAATCCCGACTTGCCGACCGGTGAAATCGAGGTGCTTGGCAAGGAGCTCGAGATTCTCAATCGTGCCGATACACCGCCCATACAGATGGACGAGGACAATGTCAGCGAGGATCTTCGCCTGCGCTTTCGCTACATCGACCTGCGCCGGGAAGAGATGCAGAAACGCATCCAGCTGCGCGCCCGTGTCACGCGCGAGGTGCGCGATTTTCTCGATGCCAGCGGCTTTCTCGATATCGAAACCCCGATGCTGACACGCGCGACTCCCGAGGGTGCACGCGACTACCTCGTACCCAGCCGGACGCACGAGGGCAAGTTTTTTGCGCTGCCCCAGTCGCCCCAGCTCTTCAAGCAGCTTCTCATGATGTCGGGCATGGATCG
>JARFQQ010000215.1 GCA_029287695.1 Gammaproteobacteria bacterium
TCGAAAGATCGGGAATAGAGGAAATCACCGACGAGTACACTGGCGGCATTGCCCCAGATCTGGTTGGCCGTGTCCTGGTTGCGGCGTTGCTCCGAACCATCGACGACATCGTCATGGAGCAGTGTCGCGGTATGGATAAACTCGATAATGGCAGCAAGGTCGATGTGTTTCTGGCCGTCATGACCTGCTGCCCTCGAGGCGAGCAAAACCAGCAGCGGGCGCAGGCGTTTGCCACCACTGTTGATGATGTAGTGTCCAATCTGGTCGATGAGGACTACATCGGAGCTTAACTGCTCGAGAATGAAGGCGTTGACCGCCTGCATGTCCTCAGCCGCAAGCGCGAGGGAATTATCGATAGCCATAGAGTCTTTATACGGGATAACGGCGGCAATGCTAGGGCGTGGCCGACCAATAATCAAGCGCTAATTACCGGCCCTGCAGCCGCCTCAGTTGAGGATTGGCACAGTTTCACGGACAATGTGCGCTGCAATTCTAACGACCCGGAGCGGGGATGTCCGAACGCACATCGATTCACGGCCAATGGTCATCGCGCCTGATTTTCGTTCTGGCAGCGGCCGGCTCCGCAGTCGGTCTCGGTAATATCTGGAAATTTCCCTATATAACCGGTGAATACGGGGGCGGAGCCTTCGTACTCGTCTACCTGCTCTGTATTGCGCTGATCGGCTTGCCGGTCATGATGGTGGAGATCCTGCTCGGTCGCAGGGGGCGCCAGAGCCCGATCAACACCATGAAGACGCTGGCAAAAGAGGAGGGGACGACACAGGCCTGGTCCTGGATCGGCTGGTCGGGTGTTATCTCCGGCTTTTTGATCCTCTCCTTTTACAGTGTTATCGCCGGCTGGGCGCTGGCCTACGTGATCGAGGCCGCGAGCGGGACTTTCAACGGAATTTCTGCCGAGCAGGTCGGAGAACTCTTCGGTGACCATGTCTCCTCATGGCCGAAACTGCTCGCCTGGCACACCCTGTTCATTCTCATGACGGTCTTTGTCGTCGCGCGCGGTGTTCGTGCCGGCCTCGAAAAAGCTGTCACCTGGCTCATGCCTCTTCTGCTGGGTCTGTTGTTGATCCTCGTTGGTTATTCGATCGCCGAGGGCGATTTTGCCAGCGGGGTCGCTTTTCTCTTCAGCCCGGACTTCGACAAGGTCTTCTATACATGCACCACGGTTGCCGGTGCGGAGAGTTGTGTCTTCAACGGCGAACCGCTGCTCACTGCGATGGGCCATGCCTTTTTCACCCTGAGTCTCGGTATGGGGGCGATCATGGTCTACGGTTCCTACATGCCCAAAAAGAACTCGATCACGGGCTCGGCGTTGCTGATCGTGGCCATGGATACCGCTGTTGCCCTGCTGGCCGGACTGGCGATCTTTCCACTGGTTTTTGCCAATGGCCTGGAACCGGGAGCGGGTCCCGGACTGATCTTCCAGACATTGCCGATTGCCTTCGGCGCCATGACCGGTGGTCAGCTATTCGGCACGCTTTTTTTCCTTCTGCTGGTATTCGCTGCCTGGACATCCTCGATATCGCTTGTCGAGCCAGCAGTCGCCTGGCTCGTCGAGAACCGGGGGATCAAGCGGTTGCATGCTGCGGCCTCGATCGGTTTCGGCTGCTGGCTTATCGGCCTGGGCACCGTCTTTTCCTTCAATCTCTGGTCCGGTGAGGCCTGGCAGGTTGGCGGCAAGACATTCTTTGATATGCTCGACTACCTGACCGCGAACATCCTGCTGCCTGTGGGTGGTCTTGCAATGGCGATTTTCACCGGCTGGTTTGCCTCGCGCCGGATGTCCGAGAGTGAACTGCTCCTGTCCGAGCCCTGGTTCAGCATCTGGTGGTTCGTCGTGCGCTTCATTACGCCCATCGGCGTATTGATCGTCTTTCTGCATGCCGTAGGAGTCGTCTAGTTGGCCGTGGTCAGGAAAAGCGCGCTCGTTCCCCATTCTGCCGGCCAGATGTATGCACTGGTCAACGACGTGGATTCGTATGCGGAATTTCTTCCCTGGTGTCGTTCCTCGCGCATCGTGAGACCGACCGACGATGGCTATATCGGCGAGATCGAGGTTGCCAAGGCAGGTATCGTGCAATCTTTCCAGACGCGAAATGTCCCGACACCGGAAGAGCAGGTACGCATCTCGCTGGAAGAGGGGCCATTCAGGCATCTTCACGGTGACTGGAATTTCATTGCCCTGCGAACAGATGCCAGCAAGGTGGAGCTGACGCTCGAGTTCGAGTTTTCAGGAAAACTGATGAATGCCGCTTTCGGAGCGGTCTTCTCGCAAATCGCTAACAGTATGGTGGACGCTTTCTGCAAGCGCGCCGGTGAAATTTATGGCAAGTGACACGATCATCATCGAAGTGGCCTATGCAAAACCGGAAAGGCAGCTGATTCTCCAGCTCGAGGCCGAATCCGGCATCACGGCGAAAGAGGCAGTCATCCGGTCCGGTATTCTCGACGAGTTTCCGGAAATAGATATTGAAACAGCAAAACTGGGCGTTTTCGGCAAAACGGTCGCAGCAACTACCGCGCTCAATCCATTGGACCGGGTCGAGATCTACCGCCCGCTGATCGCCGACCCCAAGGAAGCACGCAAGAAACGCGCTGCAGAGGGCAAGCAATTGAAGAACCGCGCTATCAAGAAGAAGGCGCCGGCAAAGCGGGCCGCGAAGGAAAAGCCTGATGATGCGGCGACGGCAGAGTGATGACAACAGGGCAGGATTCCATGCAGAACATGAATAACGACTCCGACCACGTCGCGGCAATCGATCTCGGTTCCAACAGTTTCCACATGATCGTGGCGCGGCTCGACGAGGCCGGTACTCTCTCGGTTATCGATCGTCTGCGCGAGCCCGTGCGGCTCGGCGGCGGCCTGACAAAGAAAGGCAAGCTCAGCAAGGAGTCACGCGAGAGGGCACTGGAATGCCTCGGCCGCTTTGCAGAGCGTATCAGCGGGTTGCCGCGTGGCTCCGTACGAATCGTCGGTACCAACACGTTGCGGGTTGCAAAAAATGCCGGGAAATTCGTGCGCAAGGCGGAGAA
Organism: Gammaproteobacteria bacterium; assembly: GCA_029287695.1. Lineage (GTDB taxonomy): Bacteria > Pseudomonadota > Gammaproteobacteria > Chromatiales > Chromatiaceae > Sva-25. The sequence goes on from JARFQQ010000215.1 coordinate 3,052, forward strand.
GATTCTCGGGCATCCGATCGAGATCATTGCGGGTCGTGAAGAAGCCCGTTTGATCTATCTTGGTGTCGCCCATGGCCGGCAGGCGCGCGAAGGCAACCGGCTTGTTGTCGATATCGGTGGCGGCAGCACGGAACTGATCATTGGCGAGGGACTGAAGACCAGGCGCCGGGAGAGTCTGCAGGCAGGCTGTGTCACTGCCACGAATTCACGTTTCAGCGACGGTTCCATCACGGCGAAGAGGATGCGCGGGGCCATCATGGATGCGGAACTCGCAATCTATCCGGTTGCGCATGCTTTTACGGCCGACAGATGGAGCGAGGCCATTGGCTGTTCCGGAACCATCAAGTCAATCCGCAACATCGTCCAGGCAGAAGGCTGGAGTGAGATCGGCATTACCCTTGAGTCACTCTACAGGTTGCGCGATGGACTCATTGCCGCCGGGCATTGCGAGAGGATGGAACTGCAAACCCTGAGCCCGGATCGCAGGCCTGTTATTGCCGGGGGCCTTGCGGTCCTTATTGCGGTGTTCGAGACCCTCAAGATCGAACTGATGCGCGTCTCCGATCTCTCGCTCCGGGAAGGACTGCTCTACGACCTCGTCGGGCGCATGCGTGATGTCGACGTCAGGGACGCCTCGGTTGCTTCGGCCGCAAAGCGCTGGAGCATCGACACGGAGCAGGCTGACAAGGTCACAGAGACCGTACTCTCCCTGTTCGAACAGGTCCGGGAGTCATGGAAATTCGATCGCCGTAACCGGAATATTCTCAGGTGGTCCGCGCAGCTGCACGAGATCGGCTTGCAGGTCTCGCATACCCAGTACCACAAGCATGGCGGTTATATTCTCACGCACGCCGATCTTGCCGGCTTTTCACGCACCGAGCAGGCATTGCTCTCGCGCCTCGTGCTCTGTCACCGCCGCAAGTTTCGTCCCGAGATCTTCGAGGAGCTGGCAGCCCAGACGATCAAACCGGGTATGCGCATGTGCGTCCTGCTGAGGCTTGCCGTGCTGTTGCACAGGGGCAGGACGGAAGAGGATCTTCCCGACATCACCATCAAGGTCAAGCGCAAGAGCATCAGTCTCAAGTTTCCGGACGGCTGGCTCGATGAACACACGCTGACATACGAAGACCTCAAGGAAGAGAAAAGCTTTCTCTCCAATGCGGGCTTCAAGTTGAAGTTCAGCTAGCCGGGACCCGGCTTACAACAGCTGCACGACCCTGTCTGCAAGACGGCCGGTGAGCCTGCTCATGGCCGTGACGATGGCGTCATAATCCTCGATGTCGGCAGCATCTGCGAGCGCGATGGTGCCGGATTTGCGCTGGGTGCCTTTGCGGTCAAGCAGCCGCCAGCGCGCCTCGAGGTGGACGCCGTCATCCGAGGCAATAAAACGCGTGACCTTGAGAACGACCTGGCGATCGACGGAGCGTGGCGATTCCCAGGGATAGATCACCACGTTCGCCGATCCCAGCCGGTAGCCGATATTGGAAGTCAGTACGTCCGTGAAATTCTTCTGCAGTGGCCCGGCCCATCGGTGTCGCTTGTCGGCCAGGACACGGCTGCTGCCCACCTGGACAAGGACTTGCGGACGCGAAAGGTACTCCGGCAATTCGACCGGGCCGATACCGACCCTGAGGTCCGGCCTGCTGACGACATTGCCGCTCATGTCCGGGGTCAGCAGATAATAGCTGACCGCAGATCCGCCGCTTGAGGCGCATCCGGCAAGCAGCAAGGTAACAAGCAGCAGTAGCCTAGTCATTGCCGAAGATAAAGGAATTGGGTTTTTCATCCAGGGTTTCCGTGAGGGTGCGAATCGATTGTGCAGCGCGCTTGAGTTCCTCGAGCGTTGTGGAGATTTCATAATAGAGCGGTGACCGCGCGGAATCACCCTCGAGCAGTTGCTTGACGAGCACCAGGCTGTTGTTGAGCTGGCGTATGGAACGCCCGAGATCATCGGGGAGATTGCGTGCTCCCTCGGACTCGAGAATCGGATTGAGTGCTTCCAGCGCCTGGTTGATGCGCATGACCATCTGCGTGACAGGCGCCTCGGCGAGCGCGGCCCGTCGGGCATCCGGGTCACTGCCGAGCTCGCTGTCATCCGGGACTCTCACGAGTGCATTGATATCTTTCAGCAGGAGATTGGCTGATGTGACGAGTTTCTCGATCTCGAGGCTCTCGAGTTTCTGCAGCACGGACGAGATGTTGTCGATGATCTGGCCAAAGGGACTGGCGATGGTCGGGAATTCCGGATAGGGCTCGTCCGCGATGATGGTCGCGGGGTCGGCAGACTTGTCGATGAACAGTTCGATGAACAGCTGGCCGGTCACGAGGCTTGCCGTTTGCAGCCTGGCACGCAGCCCTCTGCTGACCGCTTTCTGCAACAGCTGTTGCAGCGCTTCCCTGTCATCACCGGTTCCCAGGCGCTCAGGTTCGATGAAGATCAGCACGGGCACACTGAGTCGGCGCTTCCTGTGCTCCCGCGAAATACGGATATCGGCGACATAACCGACCTCGACTCCGTGGAACTCGACCGGGGAGCCGATCGCAAGACCCCGCAAGGATTCATCAAAATGGAGAATGAAACCCAGTGCGTTTTCCGAGGCCGAGGCATTGAAATTGGCTTCGTGACGACTGTCGTAGAGATTGAAGCTTGATCCCGGAACGGCCGCAGCGCTCTCTTGCAGGTGTTTCGGCGTGTCGAATGCGATTCCACCCGACAGCAGCACCGCAAGCGGTTCCATATCGAGCGAGATGCCGCCGGCGTCAAAATCAACCGAGAAGCTGCCCATCTGCCAGAACCTGGTTTGCGAGTTGACCAGTCGATCAAAGGGCGCCTTGATGAAGACCCCGTAGGAGAT
>JARFQQ010000005.1 GCA_029287695.1 Gammaproteobacteria bacterium
GAGGAAGAAACGGGTCTCGAGTTCCAGCTGGTGTGCTTGCTGGACATCCGGCGTGATGACGAGGAGCAATCCCTCGTAACGTGATGCCGCCTCGGCAATCAGCATCGGCAGTGCGCTGCCCCGGACTCCACCGAGCGCAAATCGCTCTCCGGCGCTTGCCGGCAGGCCGAGCTGCGACAGGGACTGAAAACTCTCGCTCATCAATCGATGCGGTTTCTGAAAAAGAGGGCAAGGTTAACGGTTACGTCGGGGATTATCTACCATGACACCGGATTCCGGTTCCCATGCTCCTTGCCGTTGACGAAATGCTCTATTTCATCGCGATGCGAGGTCGATAGCAAACTGCCTGGCGACGCGCCCGCTGCGCGAGCCCCGCTGCGTTGCCCACTGTAACGCCTGCAGGCGGGTCTCCTCGTTCATTTCCTGTCCGTTCTGCTGCAGCCAGTGCTCGACAATGGCCAGGTAATCGTCCTGGCTGAAAGGGTAGAAAGAGATCCAGAGTCCGAATCGCTCCGACAGGGAAATTTTCTCCTCGACAGCATCCCCAAGGTGGATTTCCCCGTCCACGACGGTTGTCTCGCGGTTCTCGGAAAAGTATTCCGGCAAGAGGTGACGGCGATTGGAAGTGGCATAGATGAGCACGTTCTCCGGCAGGCCCGAGAGTGAGCCCTCCAGTGCGGCCTTGAGCGGCTTGTAGCCGGGCTCGCTGGCCTCGAAGGAGAGATCGTCGCTGAAGAGGATGAAGCGCTCGGGACGGTCTGCGATCTCCCGCATGATCGCCGGCAGCCGGAGCAGCTCATCCTTGTCGACCTCGATGAGCCTCAGGCCGCGCTCCTTGCAGGCAGGCAGCAGGCCCTTGACCAGCGAGGATTTCCCGGTGCCGCGAGAACCCCAGAGCAGGACATTGTTCGCGGAATGCCCGCTGAGAAAACGTTCCGTGTTGCGTATGACGGCTGCTTTCTGGCTATCCATGCAGAGCAGGTCATCCAGAGAGAGAACTTGCGGGTCATGGATGGCCTCGAGCCATCCGTTGGCGTGATCACTGCGCCAGCGATAAGCCGGCGCAGACCAGTCGGTTTGAGGCGTTGCCGGCGGCAGGATTTTCTCGATGCGTTCGAGAAGCTGCTCTGCTCGCGCGAGAAAACGGGTCAGTCGATCGTCGCTGCTCAATGCCTTCTATTTCATATGTTGCGAGTGATCCATGTGCTTCGAATGATCCATTCCCTGCATTGGCACCATCTTCTTCACAGGCAAGCTGAGCTGCTTGCTGCTGCCGTCCTCGAAATTGAGCTTCACGTCGACCTGGCTCTCCGGCTCGAGCGGGTTTTTGAGGTTGATAAACATGACATGCAGACCACCCGGTTTCAGCTCCGTCGTCTCGCCGGCTGGCAACTCGATCTGCTCGACCTTGCGCATCTCGTGCATGCCGTTTTCTCCCATGGTGTGGGTGTGCAGTTCGACGAACTCCGAGACGTCCGATTCTGCGGACTTGAGCTGATGTGTGCCTTCGCCCGTGTTTGTCAGTTTCATGAAGGCCGCTGATGTCGGGGAGACCGGTGGCACGGCACGGACATAGCCGTCTGCGACATTGATACTGTCAGCGGCGGACTCCTCAGCCAGTGCGGTTGAAGCCGATGTCGCGAAAAGCGCGACCATGGAAAATGTCAAAGCGTGTATCATCAATTTCATCATTAATCCTGCCTTGCCAGGGGCAATTTGAAACACTGTTTTCTGATCGATATGGATGGCGTCCTCTATCACGGCGATGCCGTGCTGGAGGGGGCGACGCGATTCGTGTCTCGTATCCCGCCTCCGCGGCGACTGTTCGTGACCAACAACCCGATCAGAAGTCCCGAAAATGTGGCGCATAAGTTATCACAGATGGGCTTTGCGGATATTGACGAAACGCAAGTGCTGACATCGGCGGAGGCGACGGCGAACTGGCTGCTCCGACAGAAACCGGGCTTCCGCTATTTTGCCGTTGGTGCAGAGGGCCTGCACGAGGCGCTCCGCAAGCATGGGGCAGAGGACAGTGAAGCCGCAGATTTCGTGGTTGTCGGTGAAGGCCCCGGGATTGATTTCAACAGTCTGACAACGGCTATCAACCTGATCATCGGCAGGGGAGCGCGGCTGGTATCGACCAATCCCGATGCCACGGTTGATGCAACAGCCGGTGGCCAGCATGTTGTCGTCCCGGGTGGCGGCGCGCTGGTCGCGCCATTCGAGGTCGCGACCGGAAGAAAAGCGATCGTCATCGGCAAGCCGGAGCCGCTGCTCTACGAGATGGCAATGCGACGCCTCGGGGCAAGCCCGTCTGACTGCATCATGATCGGCGATCGGCCGGATACAGATATTCTCGGGGCCCAGCGCCTCGGTATGCGCACGGCGCTGGTTCGCACGGGGCGCTTTGCGCCGGGTGAACTGCTCCCTGATGGCGTGAGGGATCCCGACTGGGACGCGGGCTCTCTCTCTGAGCTTGAAACCTTACTCACGAACAGCATTTGATCAATGGGATATCGCACACTGCCGGTCACGGCATTTGAACAGAACTGCAGCATCGCCTGGTGCAATAACACCCGCGAGGCAGTCATCATCGATCCGGGGGGAGACGAGGAGAGGATTTATGCCGCCGTTTCCCGTGAAGATGTCAGGCCTGTCATGGTTGCGCTCACGCATGGCCACCTTGACCATGTCGGTGCCACGGCGATGGTCGCCCGGCACTACGCAATCCCTGTCATCGGGCCGCATCCTGACGACCGTTTCTGGATCGATGCGCTCCAGCAGCAGGTCCAGATGTTCGGGTTTCCCCCTGTCGAGGATTTCACCCCGGACCGCTGGCTGCAGGCAGGCGATCGCCTGGAATACGGCGACCAGCGGCTGGAAGTGCTCCACTGCCCGGGGCACACGCCCGGCCACCTGGTTTTCTACCAGGCGGCCGAGAAAGTCGCTTTCGTGGGCGATGTGATTTTTCGTGGTTCCATCGGGCGAACAGACTTTCCCAAAGGCAATCATCAGCAGCTGCTGGATTCCATTCGCTCGCAAATTTTCACACTCGATGCAGGCGTCGTGCTGGTTCCGGGCCATGGGCCAAATACCAGCGTCGGTGATGAAAAGGCCTCCAATCCCTTCGTTCGATGAGATTCTCCTTCCCGGCTTTGCTGATTTTCGTGCTCGTTATCCCGTCCAAGGGGGCGCAGGCCGATAGCATCGACCGGTTGCGCAGCTGGGCACACGAGGCGCTGAACGCGGAGTTGCGCCAGGATCGTCCCAATCTCAACATGTTGACATCCCTGGGGCTCCCGCTCGTGACAGACGCCCGGCAAAACGGCAACGCCGACAGCATGGCGCTCATCGAGCGTGTCGTCCGCAAGGTCACCGATGTCCCCGTCAAAGAGCGCCAGTGCAATGAGCTCGTTGCTGTGCACCTGCTGAGCCGCTTTTTCAGCCGTGTCGATCGTGGCTTCACGAGCGAGGGTTTCCTTGACCGGATCGACGGCTGCATCGGCAGCGATTCGCTTTTCGATCTTGCCAATGCACTCGTATTCTATTGCGGACATACCGGTCTGGATCATCGGGAAAAAGTGCCGGGAGGGCTCGAGCGCCTTCTCGATGCCCAGCAGCCCGACGGGCTTTTCCTGCCGGAGGAGGGCGATGCCTGGTATTACCTGACATCCCATGCATTACTGGCGATGCATTACTGCAAGGCGGATAAGGCGCGCATCGAGCTCACACACGAGGCGATCGAGCGTCACCTGCCGCAGTTCCAGAAGACCGAGTTTACCGACGGGCTGGCCGAGAGCCTGATCTACCTGCGCTGGGCCGGGAGTCCCGCCCTGGGCGAGGCATCCTATATCGGGTATCTGCGGGGCAGGGTAGCGCCTGATGGCGGGGTCTGTTTCCGCTACAGCAGGGATTGCGAGCACCACTGGCACCCTGTGGCGCGGGTATGGCAGTTGTTTCTCGAGGTCGAGAAGCGATGATGCGGGCTGTCCGGAAGCAATCGCGCAGTGCGGAGCCGATCACATGGCTTCTATTCAGTACTCGTCCCTGAACTTCCGCGACAACAGGACATAGACAGCCCCGGTGCCACCATCCCAGCGAGGTGCAGAGGTGAAGGCCAGCACTTCAGGTCGTTGCGGCAGCCACTGGTTGATTTTCTGTTTCAGAATGGGCTGTTCCGAGGATCCCCGTCCCTTGCCATGGATGATGCGCACACACCGGCGCCCGCGTGCAGTACTCTGGCCCAGGAATGCCGCCAGTGCCTTGCGTGCCTCGAGAACGCGCAGGCCATGCAGGTCGAGTGTGGCCTCGGGTTCGATAATTCCACGCCTGAGGTCGTTGTAGGTGCGGTGCTGGATTCCGTCGCGACGGAATTCGAGAAATGCGGGCGTTTCTATGTTCCTGTCAGCGAAACCATCCTCGTCTTCGTCTGCTGCTTTGGGAAGGGGTTCGGGGCGCAGCCGTCTTTTCCAGGGCTCGGCAGTCTTTTTTTTCAGCGGCTCGACATCGGCCATCTCCCTGAGAAATTCGGCCAGATCATCCTTGCCGTCCTCTCCACTCTCATTGCCGTTTGTGCCGCTCATGGGGTGCCCTGTCGCTGCATTTCCAGTATATTTGACAGCCATAAATATACAGGAAGCATTTCCCTCTACACCACCATATGCAGATTCTCATCAGTAACGACGACGGCTTCCAGTCGGAAGGTATCGAGTGCCTTGCCGGAGCGCTGTCAGCCATTGCTGATGTCAGGGTCGTGGCGCCTGACAGGGATCGCAGCGGGGCGTCCAATTCATTGACACTGGAGTATCCGATTCGCGCGACGCAGCAGACCAACGGTTATATCAGCGTGAATGGCACGCCGACTGATTGTGTACACCTGGCGATTACAGGGCTGCTTGAGGAGGAGCCGGACATGGTCGTTTCCGGTATCAACCACGGGCCCAATCTCGGCGATGACGTCCTCTATTCGGGTACCGTGGCGGCGGCGACCGAGGGGCGCTTTCTCGGCTTGCCTGCGCTGGCGATCTCGATCGATTCATTTGCCCCGGAGCATCTCGACACTGCGGCACGCGCCGCTAAAGTCCTGGTAGAGGGACTCCTGAGCCAGCAGCTCTCGAGAGATACTATCCTCAATGTGAATGTGCCGGACCTGCCATGGGACGCCATCAAGGGATTTCGCGGTACGCGCCTTGGCCATCGACACAAGGCGGAGCCGGTTTTCAAGGCCACAGATCCGCGTGGTCACCCGATCTACTGGGTTGGCCCGCCCGGCGCTGAACAGGATGCCGGCGAGGGAACCGATTTCCATGCAGTGCGCAACGGTTATATTTCCGTGACTCCCCTGAAGATCGACCTGACGCATCATGCCGAGGTTCCGGCGACGGCGAGCTGGCTCGAGGATCTGCCGCGATGATCAACCAGCATGCCTGTATCGGCATGACCTCGCAGCGCACGCGTGATCGCCTCATCGATCGCCTTCGCGAACAGGGTATCCGGGATATGCGTGTGCTCAGCGTTATTCGCCAGATACCGCGACACCTCTTTATTGAAGAGGCGCTGGCCCATCGCGCCTACGAGGATACCGCGCTGCCCATCAGTCACGGCCAGACGATATCCCAACCCTACATCGTGGCTCGAATGACCGAGGCGTTGCTCGAGACGAGTCCGTTGGAAGAGGTTCTCGAAGTCGGAACCGGTTCCGGCTACCAGGCAGCTGTCTTGTCACGACTTGTGAGGCGCGTCTACACGGTGGAGCGCATCAGGGCACTCAGTGACCTTGCCAGACAGCGTTTCAGGGAACTCAACCTGCGCAATATTCGTGCAAAACACAGTGATGGCGGCATGGGAATGCCTGAATATGCGCCTTTTGATGGCATTATCGTGACAGCGGCACCGGAAGGTATCCCGCGCGCCCTCGTGGAACAGCTGCGTATTGGTGGTGTCATGGTGATGCCCATCGGCAACAGGGAGGAGCAGATCCTCATACGCGTCACGCGGACTGCCGATGGTTATGACAAGGAGTTCCTCGAACGGGTCACCTTCGTCCCCCTGCTCGGTGGCGTGATCTGATGTCGCTCTTCGGAGGTCTCTATGAAAAGGTTCTGGGTTGGTCCCGTCATCGCCATGCACCTGTCTATCTCGGTGGCCTGAGTTTCGCAGAGTCCTCCTTTTTTCCGATTCCTCCCGATGTCATGCTTGCTCCCATGAGCATGGCTCGCCCGGACCGGGCTCTCCGGTATGCTCTCCTGACGACTGTGATGTCGGTGATCGGGGGCGTTGCCGGCTATCTCATCGGTATGTTCGCTATCGATCTCATCGAGCCCCTGATCCAGCAGTGGGGATACAACGACAAGTACCTCGCCGCACAGCAATGGTTCGCAAACTGGGGATTCTGGGCAATCTTCCTTGCCGGTTTTTCACCGATTCCCTACAAGATTTTCACGATCACCGCCGGCGCTATCTCCATGGCCTTTCTGCCGTTCGTCCTGGCCTCGTTCATCGGTCGTGGCGCGCGGTTTTTTCTCGTCGCCTGGCTGATGTCATGGGGAGGCGAGGCGATGGAACACCGGCTGCGGCAATATGTCGATTACATTGGCTGGGGTCTTGTCGTCCTGGTCGGTATCGCGATCATCCTGTTGAAACTTGATTGACCAGTATGAGAAAAGCACATCTCGTCTTCATCATCCTGACGCTCTTGCTTGCAGCATGCAGCAATAACTGGAAAGCACCGGTTGAGAGTCGCACGGGTGGCCCTCCCGGTAACAGGAGCGAGGTTGTTACACCACGCCAGCCGCAAAAAGTTGCTCCTGTTCCCGAACCGGAGATAGCTGTCACGCAGAGTCCTGCTGCCGATAGCGATAAGCGACAGGGGCTCTACCGTGTCAGACCCGGCGACACGCTTTACAGCATTTCCCGAAGCCAGGGAGTCGAGGTCGGTGACCTGATTGCCTGGAACAGTCTGCCGCAGCCTTACACGATTTCATCGGGACAATCTCTCAAGCTCTATTCTTCCGGCGAAAAGAACGAAATTGTCACGCCAATCCCGGAAGATTCGCGGTATAGTGACGAAAAGAAGGTCGAACCAGCAGTTCCGGCTGCTGACGCCGATAATAAAAAACAGACCACACAACCTGTCGTTACGAAAAAAACCAAAAAAGCTGAAGGTCTGGACTGGCAATGGCCGGTTGAGGGCAAGATTACGCAGACATTTGCCCCCTCCGACCCGGCACGGCGTGGTATAAAAATTGCTGGAAAGACAGGGACGCAGATCACGGCCGCAGGCGATGGCGAGGTTGTGTACAGTGGCGACGGCCTGGTTGGATATGGCCAGCTCATCATCATCAAACATAACCGTACATTCCTGAGCGCCTACGGTCATAACCAGAAACGTTTCGTCAAGGAAGGTGACAAGATCAAGCGTGGTGCAGTGATAGGTACCATGGGGCAGTTGAAAAGCAAATCCCTTCTGCATTTCGAGATACGCAGGAGCGGCAAGCCTGTTGATCCCATGAAATACCTGCCGTAAACGTTTTAGCTGCTGTTCAAATGAAGATTATGGAGGATGCAGGTGAGCGCTACAGAAGACGATACAGCAAGTGATGATGGCCTTGTTCCTGATGACGTGGATGATACCGGCGACAAGGTCAAGGATCACAAAGAGGAGAGCGGCGAGAAGGATGATATCGTGCAGTTGACCCAGGTTCCTGCCAATGACAGGGCCGAACTCGATGCAACCCGCATGTATCTCAATGAAATCGGCGCTGCCACGCTGCTGACTGCCGAAGAAGAAGTAGAACTCACGCGTCGTGCACACAAGGGAGATGAGGAGGCACGCCGCAGGATGATTGTCTGCAACCTGCGCCTTGTCGTGAAGATCGCGCGGCGTTATCTCAACCGGGGCATGCCACTGCTGGATCTCATCGAGGAGGGCAATCTCGGCCTGCTGCGCGCGGTGGAAAAATTCGACCCCGAGCGCGGGTTCCGCTTCTCCACGTACGCGACCTGGTGGATACGCCAGACGATTGAGCGTGCGCTCATGAACCAGACACGCACCATTCGCCTGCCGGTTCATATCGTGAAAGAGGTGAATATCTGCCTGCGTGCGGCACGCTCACTGGCACAGAAGCTCGATCACGAACCGACAGTTCGCGAGATCGCGAACGAGACCGGGAAACCCATGTCCGAGGTCCGGCGCCTGCTCGAGCTCAGTGAACATTCAACATCCGTCGATGTTCCCTACGGCCGCGAAACCGAACGTCCCTTGCTCGATACCATCGAGGATGTCAACGGCCATGACCCGGAAGAGTCACTGCTGGAGGGCGATATCAGGAATCATGTCGACGAGTGGCTCGGGCAACTGACTGAAAAACAGCGCATCGTTATCGAGCGCCGCTTCGGCCTGCACGGTTATGAAGTCTCGACCCTCGAGGAGGTTGCCCG
>JARFQQ010000072.1 GCA_029287695.1 Gammaproteobacteria bacterium
CAGGATTGCATTGTCGCCGGCATGCTGTTCCGCCAGCGCCCTGTATGCCCTGTTTTCCCGGACCCGGTCCTCGCGGCAGGAGATCGTCTGAAAGACCGGCTCGCTGAAACTCTCGTCCAGCTCGAGTTCGACAGCGAAGGAAACCAGCCCTGCAAGCCTCTCGCTGCCCGATTCGCCCGCGGAGAGCTCTTCGATAACCGGCACGATACTGCCTGCCATGTCGCTGCTGTAGGTTGCCGCAAAAAGCGCCATGTAGAGACGGCTGCCCGTCATGACAGGCACGATCGACTCACCGTTGTAGCGCACGGCCTGCAGCCGCAACGGCTCCCTGTCGAACGCCTCCATGAGTTGCGCCAGCCGGGGCTTGAGATCGGGACGCCCCCGGCTCTCGAGGACGCGCTCGACCGCTCGCCCGAGGACCATGGGCCAGCTCAGGAAACCGTCCTTGTCATGCGGGTAGACGGAATCCAGCACCAGGTTGCGCACGAGCTGCGGGTAACGCCGCTCTGTCTCGAGCGCAATGCGAGTACCGTAGGAAGCGCCGAAGAGCGTCCATGAACCCGGCTGGACGAGGTTGATGATATCGGCAAGATCGTCACTGTTGAGAGCTGTGCTGTAGTCGTCAAGGCGGTATCCCTCGACAAGCAGGCGCTCACGGCAGGCACGCAGGTAGTCGAGATAACGTGCATTTTCCCCGCGCAGGTCCAGCGCCAGCTGCAGGTCACGCTCGATACCCGAAAGCACTTCCGGGCAACGCAGCGCCGGTTCTGCAAGCCCGGTGCCGCGCTGGTCGTAGAGCACGAAATCACGCCCCAGGTCATAGCGCTCGATATCCGAAAACCACCACGCCATGGTCATCGGGTCGAGCCCCGAAGCACCACCCGGGCCACCCTGGATGAAGATGAGAGGCGATGGATCGTTGCGCAGGCGGGAGTTCCGGACGATGACGACCGGCAGGCTGTGTCTTCCGCCCTGCCCGCTCTCGCGCGTTGTCACCCGGCCACACTCGACGCGTGTACCGGCAGGAATGCTGAACCAGCATGGCGAGGGAGTATAAGTGGCCCCGTTATCGAGCTGCAGATGCGAAACGGCGAGCGTGCCGGCATACCAGCGCCACAGCAGGAAGAGCAGCAGGAGAGGCAACAGCAGCCAGGGCAGCCTTCTCGTCATGAATGGTTCATCGATTATTGGCGGTTCCCGCCCGGCCCGCTAAACGGATAGAATGGCCGGATTGTACTGATATCGCGGAGATCGAACGTGCGCATGACACCGCAGGAGTTTCGTGCCTGGGAGACAAAACGGATCACACTGCTCGGAATGTCCGGCGTTGGCAAGACACGACTTTCGTCGCTGCTGCCGCGCAGCAAATGGTACCACTATTCCGGTGACTACCGGATTGGCAGCCATTACCTCGACGAGGCGATCCGCGACAATATCAAGCTGCAGATGATGCAGGTACCCTTCCTGCGTGACCTGCTGCGCAGTGACTCGATCTTCATCAGCAACAACATCAGCTTTCACAACCTGCATCCGCTCTCGTCGTTTCTCGGCAAGGTCGGCAATCCGAACCTGGGCGGGATCGGCCTGGGGGATTTCCAGCGCAGGCAGCAACTGCATCACGACGCCGAGGTGCGGGCCATGCTCGATGTGCCCGGTTTCATCCGCAAGGCGAAGGAGATCTATGGTTACGACCACTTCATCAATGACGCCGGTGGCAGCCTTTGCGAACTCGATGAACCGCAGGTGATGGAGACACTCGCAAAGCAGACGCTGGTGCTCTACATCCGCGCCACGAAAGAGGACGAGGAGCGTCTCATCGAACGCGCAAAAAGCGATCCCAAGCCTCTCTACTACCGCCCCGATTTCCTGCAACAAGCGCTCGACGACTACCGCGCCGAGTTCGGCAATGACTATGTCGCCTGTATCGACCCGGACAACTTCACGCGCTGGGTATTTCCGCGACTCTTCCGTGACCGCATTCCGCGTTACGAGGCCATCGCCAGCAAGTATGGATACAGCATCAGCAGCGCCGAAGTCATGCAGCTCAAGAACGACGGTGATCTCTTCGACCTGGTCACCGATGCAATCGCAAGGGGAGAAGCCTGATGCCGCTCGTCGCCCACACCAACCTGCCTGCGTTCAGGCGCCTCGAGGAAGAGGGCCACGAGGTACTCTCCTGCGACCGTGCCCGCCACCAGGACATCCGCGAGCTGCATATCGGGCTGCTCAATATGATGCCCGATGCGGCGCTTGCTGCGACCGAGCGACAGTTTTTCCGCCTCGTGGGACGCTCGAACCTCATTGCGCAGTTCCACATGCATCCTTTCACGCTCGACACCCTGCCGCGCAGCGGCAAGGCACGCCAGCATATTGCCGACTACTACGAGACCTTCGATGACATCCGCCGGGACGGTCTCGACGCGCTCATCATCACGGGCGCCAACGTGACACACCCGGACCTCAACCAGGAGCCTTTCTGGGAACCGCTCGGCGAGGTCATCGCCTGGGCATACGAGAACGTCACCTCGACGCTCTGCTCATGCCTCGCGACCCATGCCGTGCTGCAACACCAGTATGGCATCCACCGCTACAATCTCGGCTTCAAGCGCTGGGGGGTCTTCGAGCACAAGGTGACGCGCCCCGACCACCCGCTCGTGAGCAACAGCGACACCCGTTTCGATGTGCCGCACTCGCGCTTCAACCAGGTTGACCGCCGGCAGCTCGAGGGTGCCGGCCTCTGCGTGCTGGCCGAGAGCGAGATCGCCGGGGTGCATCTCGCCGTGAGCCCTGACGGCTTCCGCCAGGTCTTCTTCCAGGGCCACCCGGAGTACGACATCAACAGCCTGCTCAAGGAGTACAAGCGCGAGGTCGGCCGCTACTACAATGGCGAGCGTCCCGACTACCCGCCCTTTCCCGAAAACTACTTCGACCGGCAGGTCCAGGCGATTCTCAACGAATATCGCGAGCGTTGCGACCGGGCCGTCGCCGACGGCAAGCCACTGCTGC
>JARFQQ010000010.1 GCA_029287695.1 Gammaproteobacteria bacterium
AACGCAAGCCAGCCGAAGACGAAGGCCAGCAAGCCCGGCACGAGCGCGATCATGATGGCCGCGAACCAGAACATGTCGAGCCCGTTCCAGAACCAGGGCAGCTCCTTCCAGTTGAGGAATACCATGAAATCCGGCAGGACCGGGTCGCCGTAAACGCCGCGGTCGCCGATCTGGCGCATCAGGTACATGCCCATCACGTAGCCACCAAGGGCAAAAAAGGCGGCATGCCCGAGACTCAGGATACCGAGATAACCCCACACCAGGTCGACGGCCACAGCCAGGAGGGCATAGGTCAGGTATTTTCCAAAGAGGCTCACTGTGTAGGTGGTGACATGGAAAGGGCTACTCTCCGGCACAAGGAGGTTCAGCAGGGGTATGACGATGGCCACGGCTGTCAGGAACAGCAACAGGAGCTGCCCGCCGCGGTCGTCTTTCAGTACGCGAAAAACACCCATGGATCAGCCCTCCGCAGCACGGCCCTTTTGCGGAAAGAGACCGCGCGGACGTTTCTGGATGAAAAGAATGATGAAGACCAGCACAAGGATCTTGGCGAGCACCGCGCCGGCCCAGGGCTCCATGATCTTGTTTGCAACACCGAGCGTCATACCGGCAACGAGTGTTCCCCAGAGATTCCCCACCCCGCCGAAGACCACGACCATGAACGAGTCGATGATGTAGGCCTGACCAAGGTTGGGCCCCACATTGGTGAGCTGACTCAGTGCCACGCCCGCAATACCGGCAATGCCGGAACCCAGGCCGAAGGTCAGGGCATCAACCCGCTCCGATCGTACTCCCATGGCACGTGCCATGGCCCGGTTCTGGGCAACAGCGCGCACCTGCAGGCCAAGGGCGGTCTTTTTGAGAATCATGAAGAGCGCCGCAAAGACCATGAGGCTGAAAACGACGATGTAGACGCGATTCCATGTCAGGGAAAGAACGCTGTTGATCTCGATGGATCCCGACATCCACGACGGATTCGAGACCGGCACATTCTGCGGCGAGATCACAACCCGCACCAACTGCTGGAGTATCAGGCTGATGCCAAACGTCGCGAGCAGTGTCTCGAGCGGCCGTCCATAGAGAAAGCGAATCACACCCCGCTCGATGAGCACACCGACACCACCTGACACGAGGAAGGCCACCGGAATAGAGAGCAGCAAGGCAACGCCCGGGTACTCCGGCATCACGACCTGGAGCAGGTAAGTAGTATAGGCGCCGAGCATGATGAGCTCGCCATGCGCCATGTTGATGACACCCATGACGCCAAAGGTGATGGCCAGGCCGATCGCGGCCAGAACCAGCACTGAACCGAGGCTCAGTCCGAAAAAGAGTGTTTCGGCTACGCTGGAGAACTGTCGCTTGAGATCGATGGAGTTGAGTGCTGCCCGGGCGGCTGTGCGCACATCCTCGTCCTCCTCGCGTTCAACGAGACTTGTGAGCCTGTTGAATGCCGACGGATGCAGGTTGCCATCGAGCACTTCGATCGCCTGCAGGCGTATCGCCGGGTCCGTGCTGGTCACTTCGCCCAGCGCTATGCCCAGTTCCATCGCCTCGCGCACATCTGAGTCGCTCTCTTTTGCGAGGGCTTCACGCAACAGCGCAGCGCTCTCGGCATCGATCGAATCGAGCATGTCGCCGACAGCAACAAGACGCTCACCGGCGTCCGGATTATCGAGATTCAGGAGCGCCAGCGCGCTGCGCAGCTGCCCGCGCAACTGATTGTTGAGACTCACTTTCTTGAGGCTGCGTTTTTTGACCAACCCGAGATTTTCGCCGGTGAGCACGGCGGTAATTCTTTGTTTGCGCCCTTCCTTGACGGCAATAACCAGATCCTTCTCTTTTTTGCGTGTAAAGAGGTCTCCTTCCAGCATGGCAGTGAGCACGGCGCGCGCCTTTGGGTGACCGCTGGTGACGATATTCCTGATTGCTTCGCTCTTGGTGTCGTAGCTTTTTTCCTGAAGCAGCAGCAGCGCGGATTCAAAGTCGGCTTGTTGTTCAGCGAGTGCCGGGAGGACCAGGCCGAAAAGCAGAAAGCCCAGAAAGAGCCGGACGAGACTTTTCGGCAGATAATTCATATGCATTGCAAACGTCTTTGTTTGAATGGTTGGAGGCGGGCCGGGCGCCGACTCTGACTAGCGCCCGACCCAGGGGAGTAACTGCTTACTCGAAGTTCTGGCCAGAACAGTTGGCCGTCTTGACGTTATAGTTGCCGCAGGAGAGCGGTGCGCGCCAGTCGGAGATGATGTCTTTCGATCCCTCCAGGAAATCGGACCAGGCATCACCCGCAACCAGACCGGAGGTCTCCCAGACGACATCGAACTGGCCATCTTCCTGGATCTCGCCGATCAGCACAGGCTTGGTGATGTGGTGGTTCGGCATCATCGCTGAGTAGCCACCGGTAAGATTGGGCACGGCCACACCAATCAGCGCTTCCTGAACAGCAGCAGGGTCGGTGGTGCCGGCTTTTTCGACGGCCTTGACCCACATGTTGAAACCGATGTAGTGCGCTTCCATCGGATCGTTCGAGACGCGTTTCTCGTCCTTCGTGTACGCATGCCAGCTCTCGATAAAGCTGTCGTT
>JARFQQ010000114.1 GCA_029287695.1 Gammaproteobacteria bacterium
CTGCTTCTCCCGGAGTCCGTACTCGACATCCCGCGCCTCGGCTGTCTCAACATCCACGCCTCGCTGCTGCCGAGATGGCGCGGCGCCGCACCCATCCAGCGCGCCATTCTCGCCGGTGATTCCCGCAGTGGCGTCTCCATCATGCAGATGGATGCCGGCCTGGACACGGGCCCGGTCTGGCTCGAAAGAGAGATCGCCCTTCTGCCGGATGAAACAGGCGGCTCGCTGCATGACAGGCTCGCAATACTCGGGGCGGAGGCGCTCATGGAGACGCTGCCGCTGATCGCCTCTGCTGATCGCAAGCCGGTTCCACAGCCAGAGGAGGGCGTCTGCTACGCGCGCAAGCTCACCAAGCAGGAGGCGCGTATCGACTGGAGCGAACCGGCGCTGCAGATCGAGCGTCTCGTGCGCGCCTTCAATCCCTGGCCAGTCGCCCATGCAGATCTCGATGGAGAGAAAGTCAGGATCTGGGAGGCCCGGATGCAGGAAGGTTCCGCTTCCGCACCCCCGGGCGCTGTCATCGGAACAAGCCGTGAAGGGATTGATATCTCGACTGCCGATGGCATCCTGCGCGTCATACGCTTGCAGATGCCGGGCAAACGGCCTGTCACAGCGCAGGAGTTTCTCAATGCCCGCGATGTGGCCGGAGCAAGATTCGGCTGATGAGCAAGTCCCGGCCTGATGCCCGCACTGCTGCCGCCAGGATCGTCGATGCTGTCATGTCGGGCCGGAGTCTCGACCGGGCGCTGGAAACGCATTTGCCGAGCCTCGACGTGAAGGAGCGCGCGCTCGCCTCGGAATTGAGCTACGGCACATGTCGCTGGTACCCGAGGCTGGATGCGCTTCTGGGCCTGATGCTGGACAGGCCTCTCAAATCCTCGCAACAGCCTGTGACAGCCTTGTTGCTTGTCGGACTCTACCAGCTCACCGAAATGCGAATACCCGAGCATGCTGCTGTCTCCGAGACTGTCAGGGCTGTCAAAGGCCTGCGAAAGGAGTGGGCCCGCGGACTCGTCAATGCGGTCCTGAGACGCTTCATCCGCGAACGTGAGCAACTCCTGGCGCGTCTCGAAACGAGCGATACGGCAAGGCTGAACCTGCCGTCCTGGCTGCTCGAGAAGCTGAGGCGCGACTGGCCGGAGAGTCACGAGCGGATCGCCGCCGGCTGGATGCAGCGACCGCCAATGGCCTTGCGTGTCAATCGATCCAGGATCGACCGCGAACACTACCTGGAACAGCTCGAAAAACAGGGTCTGTCGGCATATCCCTGCGACACTGCAGAAGCTGGTCTGCTGCTCGAGAAAGCCTGTTCCGTGTCGGACTTGCCGGGATTCGCCGGGGGGCATGTTTCGGTACAGGATTGCGGTGCCCAGCTCGCCGCCGAATTACTCGCACCCCGAGCCGGCGAAGCAGTCCTCGATGCCTGTGCCGCGCCGGGAGGCAAAACAGCGCACCTGCTTGAACTCGAGCCTTCCGCAAAGGTGATCGCGGCAGATATCAGCAAGGAGCGCCTGCAGCGTGTGCACGAAAACCTCGAACGCCTCTCGCTGGATGCCGAACTCGCTGTTGCAGATGCCGCTGCCCCGCCTGAGCACTGGAAGCCGGAGAGCTTCGACCGCATCCTGCTCGATGTTCCCTGTTCATCCACCGGCGTGATTCGTCGTCATCCGGATATCCGGCTGCTGCGTCGCGAGAGTGACATCGCCAGACTTGCTGCCTTGCAGGGGGAGATACTGGAGGCTTGCTGGCCACTGCTGAAAACCGGCGGTGTACTGTTATATGCTACCTGCTCAGTAATCGCCGAGGAGAATCAGCTGCAGGTGAGCAGGTTTCTGCAACAGCATGACGAAGCCGCAGAACGGCCCCTGTCTGCACCGGGCGCCGTGCAGCTGCAGGCTGGAATCCAGTTGCTGCCCGTCGACAGGACCACCGACGGTTTCTACTACGCCTTGCTGGAGAAACGCGGATGAAAACACGCTGGCTGTTCTTCATGCTGCTGTTCCTGGCAGGCAGTGTCACCGCTGGCCAGATTGATATCCGGGAGACGCGCGTCTGGCTCCAGGGGGAGCGTTACCTGCTCGATGCCGATCTTGTCTACCAGCTCGATGACAGCATCATGGAAGCCCTCGACAATGGCATCCCCGTGGTCTTCAGCATCTCCGTGGTTGTCGAGGAGACTTCCCTGCTGTCGGCGCAACTCGCGAGCGACCGCCTGGATTACCGAATCCGCTTTCGCCCGCTGACCGCCTTCTACGAAGTGACCGGTCCGGAGGGGAGCAGGCGCAGTTTTGTGACGCGTGCGGCCATGTTTGCCTATCTCGGCGAATTACGCGAGATCCCGCTCGTGGATGCTTCCATGCTTGATAAGAGCGCAAGCTATCGCTATCGCATGAAAGCCGAGCTGGATATCGAGAGCCTGCCGCTGCCGATGCGTCCCATGGCATGGTTTTCCCCGGTCTGGAATCTCTCGAGCGGATGGGAGGAATGGTCATTAAGCCCGTGAAGTATCTCGGCACGCGCATGTTGCTGGCACTGCTCCTGCTGTCTGCGTTGCTGTTCAGCCTGCACCTTATGAGCAGCGCGGTACAGAACTCGGCAACACTCAGCAGGCTTTACGTGCCCTTGCTGGTTCTCAACAGCGCCGGGTTGCTGATTCTCGTCTTTCTCATCGGTATCAGTCTCAAGCGCCTGCTTCTCGCCTACCGTCAGAACCGCCCGGGTGCGCGCCTCACCTTGCGCATGGTGATCCTCTTCACGCTCCTGTCGCTGTTGCCCGTGGGCGTCGTCTATTTCTACTCCATGCAGTTCCTGCTGCGCGGTATCGACAGCTGGTTCGATGTCGAGATCGACAAGGCGATGGAGAATTCGTTGTCGCTTGGCAAGGCATCGCTGGACCTGCAGAGACGGCAATTGCTGCAGCAGACCAACCAGCTCAAGCGCCAGGTGGTCGAGGAGGGGACGGATGGTCTGCTGGTGCGTATCAGCGGATATCGCAGCGCCGTGAATGCCACGGAGCTGACAGTACTGGACCAGAACGGGCGCGTGCTGGCCTCGAGTAACATCAACCCGGGCGTGCTCGTTGCGGATGTGCCCGATATCGGTATCCTGCAGCAGGCGCGATCGCTCGGTTCCTATGTCGGCCTCGTGAATTACGGCGGGGATCAGTTGCTGCATGTGCGTGTGATCGTCGCCGACCTGGCGACTTCGCAATACGTGCAGGCGCTGTACCCCACGACAGAGCGTGTGAGCGGTCTCAGCAGCGAGGTCCAGGATGCCTACGAGCAATACCAGCAGCTGAGTTACCTGCGAAAGTCGCTGAAACAATCCTTTTCCCTGACCCTGTTGCTGGTGCTTCTGTTCAGCTTTTTCAGTGCTGTCTGGGCCGCGATCTATTCTGCGCGCCGCCTGCTGTCGCCGATCGTCGAGCTTGGCGAGGCGACGCGGGCTGTCGCAGAGGGTGACTACACGACGCGGCTCGCACCGCCCGGTAGCGGTGACGAACTGGCCTTCCTGGTCTCCTCGTTCAACGACATGACCCAGCGTATAGCGCAGGCGCGTGATGAGGCAGCGCGGAGCCAGCAGCAGGTGGAACAGCAGCGGGAGTACCTCCAGACGCTGCTCGAGCATCTCTCGACCGGCGTCATCTCCATCGACAGCGATGGCATGCTGCGTACCGCCAACAGCGCTGCCGGCCAGATTCTCGGGGTGGATTTCGAAGCGCATGTCGGTGAGCACATTGCCAATATCGCGCGCCAGGCGAGGTGGCCCGAGGAGTTCATCGAAACGCTCAGGGCTGTCTGGGAGTCTGACACGCGTGAACGCCACGGGCAGGTATCGATCGATACGGATTCGGGGCGCAAGGAGCTGCAGTGGCGGACTACCTCCATGTCCGGCTCGGAGGGATACCTTGTGCTCATGTTCGATGACATCACCGGCCTGATCCGCGCGCAGAAAGAGTCTGCCTGGGGCGAGGTGGCACGACGGCTGGCGCACGAGATCAAGAATCCGCTGACCCCGATCCAGCTCTCGGCCGAGCGTCTGCGCCGTAAGTATCTCGGAAAAGTCGAGAAAGACGAGGTGCTCGACAGGGCGACGCACACCATCATCCAGCAGGTCGAGGCGATGAAAGGCATGGTCAATGATTTCTCGGACTATGCCAGGCCCTCGGTCTTCAACCCGCGGCCGCTCGCTTTCGAGCAGCTGTTGAAGGATGTTCTCGGACTCTACGCCAGCGAGCGTGCGCTGCAGTGCAACCTCGATGCCGGCGAAACGCTCGTCGATGCCGATGCCGTGAAACTCAGGCAGGTTCTGCACAACCTCATCAAGAACGCACTGGAGGCCGTGGCCGGGGTAGACTCTCCGTCGGTGCGCATCGAGACATCGGTGCATGAAAACGCCGGCTGCCACTTTGTCCAGGCGAAAATCGAGGACAATGGCGCCGGCTTCGATCCGCAGATGCTGGGCAGGGTGTTCGAGCCTTACATCACCTCGAAGCAGAAAGGGACAGGACTCGGCCTGGCGATCGTCAGAAAGATTATTGACGAACACGAAGGGGGAATCTGGGTAGCCAACGCGGCCTCCGGAGGAGCCGTGGTTATCCTGCGATTGCCTGTTTCCGGAAAGCACGATGCACGCCGGCCGATGCCGGCCCCCACTTTCGCGAAAGAACAATGAAGCAGCACATACTGGTTATCGATGACGAGCCCGATATCCGTGAAACGGTAAAGGACATCCTGGAAGACGAGGGGTATCTTGTGACAGTGGCGGAAAATGCCGGGGATGGGCGTCGGCAGCTTCGGGAACGCTTGCCGGACCTCGTTCTGCTGGATATCTGGATGCCGGATGTTGACGGGATCACCCTCCTGAAAGAGTGGAAGGAGGTCAGTGGCGGGGAGTTGCCGAGCCCTGTGGTGATGATGTCTGGCCACGGAAGTGTCGAGACGGCTGTGGAGGCAACGCGCCTCGGAGCCTATGATTTTCTCGAAAAACCGCTCAGCATCGCCAAGCTGCTCGTCACTGTCGAGCGCGCTGTAGAGAACAGCCAGCTCAGGGAGGAGAAAAACCGTCTCGAGACCGGGCAGGCCCCTGATCCGACTGGAAGGAGCGCGATCATCCTGCGTCTCAAGGAGCAGGTCAAGCGGATTGCCCAGCATGACTCCTGGATTCTCATGACCGGTGAGCCCGGTAGCGGGCGAGAGACTTTCGCACGCTACCTGCATGCGGGCAGCCGCCGGTCTGATCGGCCTTTTGTCGAGGTGGTTGTCTCCTCCATGGCTCCCGGGAATGCGGCGCTGGAGCTTTTCGGCCAGGAACAGGAAGGCCGGATCAAGTACGGTCGTCTCGAACAGGCGCGCGGTGGCACCCTCTTTCTCGATGAGGTTGCTGACATGGATCTGGATATCCAGGCACAGCTTCTCGGGGCGCTGGAGACCGGTGCATTTCTGCGGGTCGGGGGCGTTGAGCCGGTGCAGATCGACATCCGCCTGATCGCCGCTACCAGCAAAAACCTCGAGGAGGAGGTCGAGTCCGGACGTTTCCGCAAGGAGCTCTTCTATCAACTGAATGTCGTGCCGCTGCATATCCCGGCCCTGCGCGAGCATCCCGAGGACGTCACGGAGTTGCTCGAGTACTACAGCGACTACTACGCGACCCATGAACGCCTTGCCTACAGAACATTCAGCATGGCCGCTCGGAATTTTCTGCGTCAGCACGGCTGGCCCGGAAATGTCCGCGAACTGAAAAATCTCGTGCAGCGTCTCATGATCCTCGGTGGACCGGAGGAGATTGGGCTCGAGGAGGTCGAGCAGGCTCTGGGTGCGTCGCCTCAGGCAGCGATGGGCGGTACAACCGTCTCCTTCGATCAGCCGTTGCGTGAGGCCAGGGAGGAGTTCGAGAAGGCCTATCTTTCCTACCAGCTCGACAAGCATGGCGGCAATGTGACGGAAATGGCGGAGGAAGTGCAGATGGAGCGCACTCATCTTTACCGGAAACTCAAGAGCCACGGCATCGCCACGAAAGAGTCGCGCAAACACTGATTTGCGAACATCGCTTGATTCCTCTCTCCAGCACATGCAGTATGACTGCATAAAATGATAATAACCGGCTGTTTTTCTTTGTATATCATCCAGCCATGACAAGGGATTGTCTGGTCATGAATGGAGACCAGAGGAGATTGAAATGAGGATTCTTGTATTCTGCCTGTCATTCCTGATGCTGCCCGGATTCAGTATCCTGCATCTTCATGCTGCTGAAGCTTCCGCTTCCAACGCCTACCGATGGGTTGGCTGTGGTATTACCAAAAAAGCATTCATGAGCAGCCTGGCCAAGGCCTACGCCAAAGAGACAGGAATCAAAATTGATATCCAGGGTGGCGGCGCGACCAAGGGCATTCGCGAGGTCTCGCAGCTCAGTGCCGACATGGGCGGTGCCTGCCGCTATGTGCTGGAGAATCATCCGCTTGAGGACCAGGCCAAGATGGTGCCGATGGCCTGGGAT
>JARFQQ010000152.1 GCA_029287695.1 Gammaproteobacteria bacterium
GCCCTCGCCATTCCTGTCCATCTGTTCTGCGAGATCGCGCGCGCCCTCCATGCCCTCTTCTGAACTGACGAGTATCAGCTCGGCGCCGTAAGCCCGCATGCCTGCACGACGTTCGACCGTCATGTTATCCGGCATGATGAGCGTCATGCGGTAACCTTTCATTGCAGCAACCATGGCAAGTGCGATCCCGGTGTTACCGCTGGTGGCTTCGACAAGGCGGTCACCGGGCCTGATATCACCACGTTCCTCGGCCTTCCTGATCATGTAGTAGGCAGGCCTGTCTTTTACAGAACCGGCGGGATTGTTTCCCTCGAGCTTGACAAGCACCGTGCCGGCGTTGGCAGGCACCATGCGTACAAGTTGCACGAGTGGTGTATTGCCGATGGTCTGTTCAATTGTCTTCATTCAAACAAATTTCCAACACCTGGAGATCATGCTAATGTTTCCGGCAGCATGATAACGCAGACTCAGGACGACAGGCAGGACAAGATGGAAAATATACTCGCTGAAATCCGCAGGGATTTTGTCGATGACCTGCCGAATGCACTCGATGCGATCATGACGAGCCACCGGGAAGGCGACATGGATGCTCTCTTCCAGGCTGTCCACAGGTTGAAGGGGGCGGCAGCTGTCTGCCAGTTTGATGACATCACGCTGCTGAGCGAGAATTACTGCGAAGCGATAAGAGAGAGCCACCACGACCAGCTCGATGAGTGTCAGGCTCAGCTCGTCATGGCCTGTGGTCAGCTGGGTATCTGAAATCAGTCATTCCCTGTCCCACAGACACTCCCCGCTCTGGTCCGCCAGATGCTGCAGGTATGCAGCATGGGCCGTCAGCTCCTCGTGCGCTGCCTCGATCACGGGTAAGGACAGGCCCGTATCAATCGCCTTGCGCACGGATTCCCTGTTGCCTGTCGTTCTCTCGCTCCCCAGTGACAGGCTCGTCTGGCCGCCGGTCATGGCAAGATAAACCTCGGCGAGGATTTCCGCATCCAGCAAGGCGCCATGCTTGTCGCGCTTGCTGTTATCAACGGTATAGCGATCACACAGCGCATCGAGGTTGTTGCGCTTGCCCGGATGCTTCCTGCGAGCCATTACGAGCGTGTCGAGCACGTCGCAGATCTCCCTGATCGGGGGCATGCCAGCCTGCATACGCTTCATTTCGTGATCAAGAAAGCCGACATCGAAGGGGGCATTGTGAATCACAAGCTCGGCGCCGCTGATGTAGGCAATGAAATCCTCGACGATATCGGGAAAGCGCGGCTTGTCCTCGAGAAATTCATTCGTGATGCCATGCACCTCGATGGCACCGGCATCGATCACCCTGTCGGGCTGCAGGTAGACATGGAAGTTATTGCCGGTCAGGCGGCGATCGACCATCTCGACGCAGCCGATCTCGATGATGCGATGATCCTGCTCCGGTTCGAGGCCTGTTGTTTCTGTATCAAGAACGATCTGGCGCATAATATCCCGATGCCGCTGTGGCCCACCTCTTCCGGAGAGCTTTGGAAATGGTTCTTCCCGGTGAGCGCAAGGCCCGATGCATCAGCTTTTCCCCTGAAGAGAGTGTGTGTCGAGGAGGCAGACCGCAAGGCAGGCGATGCCCTCCCCGCGTCCCGTGAAGCCCATTTTTTCCGTTGTTGTCGCCTTGATACTTACAGCATCGAGCGGCAAGTGCATATCTTCCGCCATATTGAGGCGCATTGCCTGGATATGGGGCGCCATTTTCGGCGACTGTGCGATCAGTGTCATGTCGGCATTACCGATGCTGTATCCATTCTCGTGCAGGCCTGAGACGACGGAGCGTAGCAGGATGCGGCTGTCGATACCGGCATAATCATCGCTGGTATCGGGGAAATGGGCGCCAATATCCCCCATGGCAGCGGCGCCGAGCAGGGCGTCGCAGAGAGCATGCACAAGGACGTCGCCATCGGAGTGTGCGGCCAGCCCCGATGCGTGGGGGATGGTCACGCCTCCTATGATCAGCGGGCGTCCGGCCTCGAACCTGTGTGCATCGAAACCCTGTCCAATCCGCATCACTCACTCCCAAGGTAGAATTCAGCCAGCGCGAGATCATCTGGTCGCGTTATCTTGATATTGGACGAGCTGCATTCGACGAGCAGGGGATGCTGCCCTGCTTGCTCCATGGCACTTGCCTCGTCAGTAACAGGATAGCCACTCTCGAGTGCAGTCACGATGGCTTCTGTCAGCTCGCCGAGACGAAAAATCTGCGGTGTACAGGCATGCCACAGGTTGTCGCGCGGGACAGTCTCGAGAATCCTGTTCGCATTGTCGGAGCGCTTCATGGTGTCATGTACAGGCGTGGCCAGAAGCCCCCCTTCTCCCCTGCTGCTGCAGGTCTCGATCAACTGTTCGATCTCCGTGACCCGAACACAGGGTCTTGCGGCATCGTGCACGAGCACCCAGTCATTATCATCTGCCTTTTGACGCAACACCCGCAGGCCGTTGAGCACAGAATCGGCACGCTCCCTGCCGCCGTTCACCTTCTGAATTCGCCTGTGCGAACTGATCCCGAGCCCGGGCCAGTAGGTATCAGACTCGCTGATGGCGACAAGGATATTTCCCACCCCGCGCACCTGCAACAGGCGTTTGAGTGTTTGCTCGATAACGGATGTTCCGGCCAGTGGCAGATACTGCTTCGGAAGAGTGGCCCGCATGCGTGAGCCGATACCTGCAGCAGGCACGATGGCATGCAGGGTCATTTTCCGGGCTCCATGATCTGGTAGTAGACCTCACCTTCCCTGATCATGCCCAGGTCCGACCGGGCCCGCTCCTCGACAGCATCGAGATCTTTCTTGAGGCTGGAGACCTCAGCCTCCAGAGAGTCGTTGCGTTCTTTGAGTTTCTCTATCTCAGCCTTCTGCTGGCTGATTTCGTGTTTCAGCGTAGTTACCTCCGCGAGGCTGCCTTCACCGACCCAAAGACGGATCTGCAGGTAGATGAACAGGATTGCCAGAGCGGCGAGCAACCATCTGACACCTCTCATTTTAACCAGCGAAAGGCCCCCTTTCCGGCATAGACTGCCTCTTCACCGAGCTGATCCTCGATTCGCATGAGCTGGTTGTACTTGGCAATACGGTCTGAACGTGACAGCGAGCCGGTCTTGATCTGGCCGCTGTTGGCTGCAACTGCGAGATCAGCAATGGTCGTGTCCTCGGTTTCTCCCGAGCGGTGGGAGACAACGGACGTGTAACCGGCTCCGTGAGCCATGGAAATGGCTTCGAGCGTTTCCGTCAGGGTGCCGATCTGGTTGAACTTGATCAGGATCGAGTTGGCAATCCCCTTTTCGATGCCCTCCTTCAGGATGGCCGGATTCGTGACGAAGAGGTCGTCTCCGACGAGCTGTACACGATCGTCCAGCCTATTGGTGAGAATCGACCAGCCTTCCCAGTCACCCTCATCGAGACCATCCTCGATCGAAAGAATCGGATACTGGTCCACCCAGCTTTCGAGAAAATCCACGAAACCGGCAGAATCGAAGCTCTTCCCTTCCGAGGCGAGCCTGTAGGTGCCATCATCACAGAACTCGGAACTCGCAACATCGAGGCCGAGCCAGATATCCTCACCGGCCTTGAAGCCGGCCTTTTCGATCGCCTCGAGAATGACTTCGATAGCAGCGACATTTGAAGGCAGATCCGGCGCAAAGCCGCCTTCGTCCCCGACAGCCGTATTCAGGCCCTTGCCATGCAGCACGCTCTTGAGAGCGTGGAAGACCTCTGCACCATAGCGAACCGCCTCCCGAATCGATGGAGCACCGACGGGCAGGATCATGAATTCCTGGAAATCAACGCTGTTATCTGCATGCTCACCACCGTTGATAATGTTCATCATCGGTACGGGCATGCGGTAGGGTCCCGAGGAGAGGGACTGGTAGAGCGGCAGCGCCTTTTCCTGCGCAGAGGCATGTGCGGCGGCAAGCGATACGGCCAGGATTGCGTTCGCACCGAGATTGGACTTGTTGTCGGTCCCGTCAAGTTCGATCATTTTCCGATCGAGCATGGCCTGGTCGTTGACATCCATGCCTTTCACGGCCTCCTGCAGAGCCGTGTTGATGTTGTTCACGGCCGTCTGGACCCCCTTGCCAAGGAAACGACGATCGTCCCCGTCACGCAATTCGAGGGCCTCGCGTGATCCGGTTGATGCACCGGAAGGCGCCACGGCACGACCGATCGCGCCATCCGCGGTGATCACGTCGGCTTCCACGGTCGGGTTGCCACGGGAATCAAGAATCTCCCTGCCGCGTATCTCGATAATCTCAGACATGATTGCTTCTACTCTCCGGGGTTTAAAGTTCTGACTCGATGAAACCGCGCGACTTGACGGCTGCGTCCAGTTCCCTGAGCGTTTCAAGGAGTTCTCTCATCCTGTCAAGTGGCCAGGAGTTGGGGCCGTCGCTCAGCGCTTTTTCAGGATCCGGGTGTGTCTCCATGAAAAGGCCGGATATCCCGGCTGCAACAGCCGCCCGGGCAAGCACCGGGACATGCTGGCGTTCGCCACCGGACCTTGTGCCCTGCCCGCCGGGCTGCTGGACGGAGTGCGTGGCGTCGAAGACAACCGGGCAGCCGGTTTCTCGCATCACAGCGAGTCCCCGCATGTCGGAAATCAGCGTGTTGTAACCGAACGAGACTCCACGTTCGCAGACCATTATGTCTTCATTGCCGGTGGAGCGGGCCTTGTTGACGACGTTTTTCATATCCCATGGCGCCAGAAACTGCCCTTTCTTGATGTTGACCGGCTTGCCCTGGCTTGCGACATTCCGGATGAAGTTGGTCTGGCGACAGAGGAATGCCGGCGTTTGCATGATATCAACCACCTGCGCGACTTCGTCGAGCGGCGTGTCCTCATGGACGTCCGTCAGGACTGGCAGGCCAAGATCGTCCCTGACACGCTGCAGGATTCGCAGACCCTCCTCGATACCGGGACCGCGGTGGCTTTCGTGGGAGGAGCGGTTGGCCTTGTCGAACGATGACTTGTAGATCAGCGGAATATGAAGCGCAGCTGTGATTTCCTTGAGACTTGCTGCAGTCTCGAGCGCTAACTGCTCGCTTTCGATCACACAGGTTCCGGCGATCAGAAAAAAAGGCTGGTCAAGGCCGACCTGGAACCCGCAGATATTCATGCAGTTTTCTCCTGGTGAGCGAGTGCCGCACTGATGAACCCCGTGAAGAGCGGATGTCCGCGGCGCGGCGTCGAGGTGAATTCCGGGTGGAACTGGCAGGCAATGAACCAGGGATGATCGGGCACCTCGACGACTTCGACAAGCTGTTCATCAATGGAAACACCGCAAATCCTGAGTCCGCTTTTCTCGAGTTGCTCGCGATAGGTGTTATTGAATTCATACCGGTGGCGATGACGTTCCCGGATGATCGGTGCGTTGTAAATTGCGCGCGCCAGACTGCCGTCGAGGAGCTTGCACTGCTGTCCCCCGAGACGCATGCTGCCGCCCAGGTCGGTATTCTCGTCGCGCGTCTCTTTTTTGCCGTCGGCAGTCTGCCACTCGGTAATCAGTGCAATGACGGGATGTGTTGTTCTCTTGCTGAATTCCGAGCTGTGCGCATCGCTCATGCCAGCCACATTGCGCGCATACTCAATGACAGCAACCTGCATGCCGAGGCAGATACCCAGGTAGGGCACTCCGTTTTCACGCGCGTAGCGTACCGCCTCGATTTTTCCCTCGACACCGCGTTCTCCGAATCCGCCGGGTACGAGGATTGCATCCATTCTTTCGAGAATCCCGGTACCCGCCTTCTCGATCTCTTCCGAATCGACGTACTCGATATTGACCTTCGAGCGGGTCTTTATCCCGGCATGCACGAGCGCCTCGGAGAGTGACTTGTAGGCCTCCGTGAGGTGGACATACTTGCCCACCATGGCGATAGTGACCTCCCTGTCGGTCTGTTCAAGACCCTCGACAACCCCCTGCCACTCCTTGAGGTTCGCTGATGGCAGAGTCAAACCGAACTGCTCGACGACGATCTGGTCGAGATCCTGGGCATGCAACAGCAAGGGGATGCGGTAAATGGTATCGGCATCGACAGCCGAGATGACTGCCCGTTCGGGAACATTCGTGAAGAGCGCAATCTTCTTGCGTTCTCCTTCAGGCAGGGGCCGGTCAGAACGGCACAGCAGCACGTCGGGCTGGATTCCGATGGAGCGCAGCTCCTTGACGGAGTGCTGTGTCGGTTTGGTCTTGATTTCGCCGGATGTCGGGATGTAGGGCACCAGTGTCAGGTGCATAAAGAGAGCGTGTTTGTGCCCCAGCTCGACTCCCATCTGGCGAATTGCCTCGAGAAAAGGCAGGGATTCGATGTCGCCAACGGTACCGCCGATCTCGACCATGGCGATGTCAGCACCCTCGCCTCCGCGCTGGATACACTCCTTGATTTGATCGGTCACGTGAGGAATGACCTGCACGGTACCGCCGAGGTAATCGCCGCGGCGTTCCTTGCGGATCACGCTCTCGTAGATCTGCCCCGTTGTAAAGTTGTTGTTTTTACTGGTTGTTTCGTTGACAAAGCGCTCGTAATGCCCGAGGTCGAGATCGGTCTCGGCGCCGTCATCTGTAACAAAAACCTCGCCATGCTGAAAAGGACTCATGGTGCCCGGATCCACGTTGATATAGGGATCCAGCTTCATCATGGTGACCT
>JARFQQ010000031.1 GCA_029287695.1 Gammaproteobacteria bacterium
TGCCATGTCCAGTCAGTCGTTGCTCGGCCTCGGCATATTTTTCTGCTGTCTTGCGGATGATCTCCCCGGGCAGGTCAGGTCCCGGAGCCGTCTTGTCCCAATCGAGCGTCTCGAGGTAGTCACGAACGAACTGCTTGTCAATACTTGGCGGACTGATGCAGGGGCGATACTGGTCCTCAGGCCAGAAGCGCGATGAGTCCGGTGTGAGAACCTCATCGATCAGGTAGAGGCTGCCTTCTTCGTCGAGACCGAATTCGAACTTGGTATCGGCGATGATAATGCCATGTTCCTGCGCGTAAGCTGCCGCCTCATTGTAGATCTGCAGACTGTAGTCACGCACCCTGGAGGCGATCTCCTCACCCAGCAGATCGACACTTTTCTCATAGCTGATGTTTTCATCATGCAGCCCTGCTTCTGCCTTGGTCGACGGGGTATAGATGGCTTCCGGTAACCGGTCAGCCAGTTGCAGGCCTTGCGGTAAATCGATGCCGCAGACCATGCCGGTCTCTCGATAATCCTTCCAGCCCGAACCAATGAGGTAACCGCGAACGATTGCCTCGACCGGGAGTGGCTTGAGTTTCCTGACAACGAGCGCGCGGTCCCCGAGCTGACGACGTTGTGCCTCGTCGGGCACGATATCCGACAGTAAGATGTTACTGAGATGATTGGGCAGGATATGCGCCATGCGTTTGAACCAGAAGTTAGCGACGCGTGTCAGCACTTCGCCCTTGCCCGGGATCGGTTGTGGCATGACGACGTCAAACGCCGACAGGCGGTCTGTTGTGACAATGAGCAGGTGTTGCTCGTCGACATCGTAGATATCGCGAACCTTGCCGCGGCTGAGGAGTTTGAGGCCCGGAAGCTCGGACTCGTATAGCGCTTCACGCATGATGGGTCGGCGGTTGCAGGAAAACAACGGATTATAACAAAGAGCATGCGCTATTTTGCGACGGCCTCTCGGTTATAATGGACCGAATGAAAAGTCCGAATCCACAACAGCGATTACGACTGCTTTACCGGGTGAAACCGACCGCCGGTGCGCTCGGTGCGCTCTGCGAGGAAAACTATCGTCTGCTCAAACGGCTTGCTTCCGGACTGGACGGGATGCAGGGGCGCTTTTTGTCGCAGATCCCGCATCACCCGCCGCTGTTGATGGAGATCACGCGCCAGGGCCCCTTCACGAGCCTTGTCAGGCTGACTCACCTGTTTCGTGTCATCGAGGATGGCCCCTTGCGTCCCGATCCCGACCTGACCATGAAACTCTACTCGGATACCGGCCAGATCGAGGTGCTGGAAATCAAGAACCAGCAGCGCCTGCCTCTTCAGGGGCTCTACAGGACGCCGGGTCTCCAGCAGAAATGGCAGGCGAACCTGTTTCTCGGGAACTGGCTAACCTATTGTTATAAAAAAGGATATGTTTTCAATAAAGGGGCAGAGGACCTGTCCGGCGACCCGATTCCGGAAAGTCTCGAAATCGCCTGAACACTTTTTGTCAAACAATACTTGACTATTCCACTGGGTTTTTCGCATAATTACCTACCACTTTAGTCAGAAATAGAAGGTGTAGAAGCGATGAGACTTTCAACCAAGGGACGTTACGCGGTAACGGCGATGCTCGACCTGGCACTCAACGGTGTCGATGGCCCTGTGACCCTGGCCGACATTTCCGAAAACCAGGGCATTTCGCTCTCCTATCTCGAGCAGCTGTTTGCATCGCTGCGTGGCAAAGGCCTGGTGCGTGGCGTGCGCGGTCCGGGTGGCGGATATTATCTCGGTCGCGATGCCGACCAGATCACCATCGCAAATATTATCTGCGCCGTAGACGAGTGGGTAGAGTTCACCCGCTGCCAGGGCAAGGAGAACTGTGTCGGTGGACACCGCTGCATGACCCATTCGCTCTGGAACAGCCTGAGTGAGAAGATCTACGAATTTCTCGAGGGAATCACGCTGGGTGATCTCATCGAGAATAGCGATGTTCTCGATGTCGCTGAGCGTCAGAAGAAACAGAAAGAGTCACTGAAGCTCGTCAGCTGATTCGACCCTCTTGTAGAGACATCCTTCACATCCGTTGACCCGCACAGGCGTGCGGGTCAATGCGGTCATTGGTCTTGCCACGCTATACCAGTATCTGCCTGTAAAAGGGTATGATGCGGTTCAATGGACAAGCCGCTGACACAAAACCTTGCGTAAGCTTCTCAGGCGCATACCGCTCTCGCTGTTTGCCGCATTGCTCGGTCTTGCGGCCGGTCTTGCCCTGTGGGAGATTATCGACGCAACCCAGAAGAACGCTGTACGTGAGCTCTACGCCCGGCAACTCGAGGAGAATCTCGAGCAGCGTGCTCGCGAAACCCTGATTCATTTCGATCACTCGCTCAACAGCTACAAGACGGCAGCACAGCTGCTCGCCAGCCACAGGCGGCTCGCGAATTACCTGAATCCCCTCTACTGGTTCTCCGATGACCAGGATCCCGTCATCGTTTACGAAACCAATCCGCCTCCATGGCTGCCGGAACCATCACGCTGGAAACCGCTGGTTTCGCCCAGTCACATCCTGCTGATCGATTCCGAAGGTAACCTGAGGGAACTTTACCAGGCGCAGCAAATTCCGCTGCCGGAAGGCCTTGCTGCACAGCTTTCAGAGTATCGTGCCAGCGGCGAATCACGTGTTCATCTCGTGACTTTCGGGGAAGATCCATGGCTGCTCGCATCGACCGTTGCCGAAGATGCCGCCTACAACATCATGGGCACCCTGATGCTTGTCGTACCCGTGGACGAGCAGTTCCTCCAGCTGGCTCAGCCGGGCCTGGGAAGTGAAAGCCTTTTCACTGCATTGCTCGATACTGAAGGACAAAGGGTTCTTGCCAGCAGCAGCCACGATAGAATTCCTCAGGGGGAGATACCCGGTTATGTCGAGTCGCGCTATGCGGTCACATCGCAAATCATCGAGAAGAATATCGAATCCGGAATTACCATGCTCTTTGCGACATTCATCCCGAGAGCGACCGTCGACCGTATCAGCATCAAGATCGTGCGACTCGACCAGCGACAACGCTCCATCATGGCACTGAGCTTTATCGCATTTTTCTCATTGCTCTTCATGTTTGTTTCCAACAGGCTCAGCCGTTCCTTGCGTCGCCTCTCCAAGTTCAGCCAGCGTGCGCTTGGCATCAGTCAGCCGGTCAACGAGGGCGGCAACCAGCTGCTCATCCTCGAAGACTGGATGAAACAGTTCATCAGCCTCGTCAAGGAGGCGCGTGATGAGACCCGGGCGCGTCATGAAACAGAGATCCAGGAGAAAGAGGCTGTCACCGATGCGATCATGGATGCATCCCTCGACTCGATCGTGACCGTCGACGGCGAAGGCAGGGTCCTGCATTTCAATCCGACCGCCGAACGCACGTTCGGCTACAGCGAACAGCAGGCCGTCGGAAAGAATGTCGGCGACTTTCTCTTTGCACCAGAGTCCAGGAAGCTCTTCGAGAGAGTGCTGAACAACTGTTCTGCCGAATCCGCACGGGTCAGTGATGCGCGCTCCGAAATGGTTGCAATGAACAGTGAAGCAGGGCAGTTTCCGGTCGAGGTGGCGATCATCCCGATCACGATCGAGGGAAAAAATCTCTACACGGTCTACCTGCACGACATTTCTGAACGTCGCCGTCAGGAGTATGAAATCCGTTCCCTTGCCGCCTTCCCGGCGGAGAGTCCGATGCCCATCCTGCGTGTCAATCGTGCCGGTGTACTGACCTATGCCAATGATGCCAGTAGTCCGCTGCTTGACTATCTCGGTATCACGCGCATGCAGGTGATTCCGCTGAACTGGCGGCAACATATCGATCGTGTGCTGGAGCATGGCGAAAACCGCGAGGTGGAACTCGACATCGGCGAGAAGGTCTACTCGATCATGCTGTCACCCGTCAATGAACTGGATTATGTCAACCTCTATGCCAGGGATATTACGGAGACGCGCGCAGCGGAGGCGGAAGCTCGCCGTCACCAGACCGAACTCGTGCATGTCTGTCGCCTGAGTAGCATGGGGGAGATGGCGACAGGCATGGCACATGAACTCAACCAGCCGCTCTCGGCGATCATCAACTATGCCAGCGGTGCGAAACGTCGCTTTTTGCACGGGGCCAGCGCAGAGGAGCTTGGCGAACCGCTTGATCAGATCAGGGCCCAGGCAAGCAGGGCTGCACGCATCCTCAAACGTCTTCGCGAAATGGTCGAGCGGCATATGCCGGACAGGAGTGACGTCGATCTCAACAATATGGTCCATGAGGTCCTCTCCTTCATCGATTTCGAGATTCGCAAGGCCGGTGTGGAGGTGCAGCTGGATCTCGAAAAGCAGATACCGAAAACCCGTGTTGACCTTGTGCAGATGGAACAGGTAGTGCTCAATCTCGTCAGAAATGCTGTGGATGCACTGAACGAAGCAGGTTGCAAGCCTGCTATTATTCGCATCAGTACCGGTGAAGAGCAGGAGATGCTGACCCTGACCGTCGAGGATAACGGGCCAGGTGTGCCCGAGGAGACCGTCATCCGGCTCTTTGAGCCTTTTTTCAGCACGAAGCAGACAGGTATGGGAATGGGGCTGTCGATCAGCGAGACTATCGTAGCGGATCACGATGGACGTATTACCTATGCACCGAGCAAACTTGGCGGCGCAGCCTTTACAATATGGCTACCGAAAGAGATGAAAAACCAGCAGAAACTCGCATCATGAATCCAGGCGAAACAAGCAACAAGGGCGTAGTCTTTATCGTTGATGACGACGAGGCAATGCGAAACTCGTTACGCTGGCTGATTGAATCCGTCGGCCGCACGGTCGAGACCTACGGGTCGGCACAGGCCTTTCTCGATAATCACTATCCGGGCCGGTCCGGCTGTCTGTTGCTCGATGTGCGCATGCCGGGCATGAGCGGCCTCGAGTTGCAGTCACAACTCGAGAGTCACGACATCAGGTTGCCGGTCATTATCCTGACAGGGCATGGCGATGTCGGCATGGCCGTCAAGGCGATGAAGGCCGGCGCTCTCGACTTCATCGAAAAACCCTTCGATGACGAACTCCTGCTCGCGACAATCGAAAAGGCGTTGACAGAGGATGCCGAGAAGCGTGTGGAGCGTGCTTCCAGGGCCGAGATCCTTGCCCGAATGGGACAGCTCACGAAACGTGAAAACCAGGTCATGGAGATGGTGACCAATGGCAAGTCCAACAAGGAGATCGCGGCCGAACTCAACGTCAGTGCCAAGACCGTCGAGGCACACCGCGCGCATGTCATGGAAAAGATGGAGGCAGGGTCACTCGCCGAACTCGTGCGCATGGCGATGACGGTAGCTGCTTCCTGATCCATTCCTTGCGGGAGCCCACCCCTGTGGGCGAGTCTTCGCCGTGAGGGCACGGCTCCCAGAGATGGTCCCTCATCGGGGTCGGAGTCATTTTGACTCCGACCCCTGAAATGAGTAATTTTCCGGAAACCGGCTTCAGACCGAGACCAGCTTCCCGCCAATCCGCTGCCCCATCCGCACCTGCTGGCCGGCGACATGCTCCGGATCCCAGGCAATCCTGTTCCCCGGGAAGAGCAGGATCACTGTGGAGCCCATATTGAAACGTCCCATCTCTTCTCCTTTGCGCAGAAAGACCTGTTTTGCGGGCCGCTGGTCATAGTCCCACCTGCTGACGCGTCGTCCAGCCGGTGTGACGAGCCCGCTCCAGACTGTTTCCATGCTGCCGACGAAAATCGCGCCGACAAGGATCATGATCATCGGGCCGTTGTCCGTTTCGAACTGGCAGATGAGACGCTCATTGCGTGCGAAGAGGTTGTGCACCGCATTAGTTGTTGACTGGCTGACGCTGAAGAGCCGTCCCGGTACGTGGGTCATGCTGATCAGGTGTCCGTCTGTGGGCATATGGATGCGATGGTAGTCACGGGGTGAGAGGTAGATGGTCGAGAAGTTGCCGTTTTCGAAAGTAGACGCTGTCCCGCTATCACCACCGAGCAGGGATTCGAGGCTGTAGTGGCGCCCCTTGGCCTGGAGAAGGAGCCCCTCTTCAACGATGCCGCACTGGCTCACTTCACCATCCACGGGAGAGACGATATCACTCTCGCCGGGAGAGACCGGGCGGGCCTCGGTCACCAGTTTTCGCGTAAAGAAGTTGTTGAAGCTCTTGTAGGCCAGCGGGTCCTTGATGAGGGCCTCGCTCATGTCGACATCGAAATGTTTTACCACCTGGCTGATGATCGTGTTCTTGACGAACGGCGTCTCGATCCGTGCGACGCGGTACATCAGGCCGGAAAGCAGGTGGTGGGGCAGCATTTCCATGATGGCTGCCCAGAGTTTCTGCAAGGGCGTGACGTCAGGCGTCAGCGAAGGTGTATTCATGAACCGATGATGCCGGCGAGATCGCTCGCAACCTGTGGTGACTCGGCGACGTTGATGAAGATGGCCCGGATCCTGCCGTCCGGATTGACGAGGCTCACGATCGAGCTGTGATCAACCGGGTAGTTACCATTTTCGTCGGGTTCGTGAATCTTGTAGTAGGCAGAAAAATCCTTTGCGATCTGGTCGATCGCCTCCTTATCCCCTGTCGCTGCGAGATAGTCGTCCCGGAAAAAGGTGACATAATCCTGCAGCCTTTCAGGCGTGTCTCTGGCCGGGTCAACCGAGATCAGCAAGGTTTTCAGCTCTTCCGTGATTTCCGGCTGGTCTGCTAGCCTGTTGTAGACACGTGCGATGTCCGTCAGTGTGGTGGGGCAGATGTCAGGACAGTAGGTATAGCCGAAATAGACCAGCGTCCACTGTCCCTTGAAGTTTTCGAGCGTGAAGTTCTCGCCATCGCCACCGGTGAGCTTGAAAGGACGGATCTCCTTGGGCGGTTCTAGCACGGACGCGAGGACAGGCGGCGGTACCTCCTTTTTGAACATGTTGCCGGCGTAGTAGCCGCCAACAAGGGCCAGGAGTGCGAGTATGACGATCGGGATACGTTTCATGGTTGCCTCAAACGGTTTCTGCCGGATAGTCGGAGCGATTTCCCCAGTCGGACCAGGAGCCCGGGTAGCCTTTGACATGCGTGAAGCCAAGATGTTTCAGCATCACCCAGGAGAGTGAAGACCTGTGATGCGTCTGGCAATAACAGCCGATCTCTTTTGTGTTGTCGAAACCAAGGCTTGACAGCTCCTGCAGCAGGCTCTCGGTATCGCGCAGTCGCAGGTTGCGTGCCTGGTCGAGGGCCCGGGTCCATTCGTAATGGATGGCGCCCGGAATATGTCCGGCGCGCATCGAGAACCGCTGCTCACCATTGTATTCTGCAAGGCTGCGCGCATCCAGCAGCTGGAGCTGGTCATCGTCGATACGCGCCAGGATTTCATCACCGGTGATCAGGGGTGCAGGATCATCGTGATACTCGAACCGGGCCGGTTCGGCCGCACCTGTCGCGGGAGTATGGGGAAATCCCTCGTTGAGCCAGGCGTGCAGGCCGCCGTTGAGCAGGGAGGCATTTTTATGCCCCGCACAATGCAGTGTCCAGACGAGGCGCGCCGCCTTGCCGCCTCCCTCGTCATCACAGGCCACAACATGGGTCTCCGGGCCGATGCCCAGCGAGGAGAAGAGCGTTTCGAGATGTCGTTGCTCCGGCAGCAGTCCATGGGTCCTGCCCCTGTTTGCGACCAGGTGCCCGTAATCGAGGAAGCGCGCCCCGGGAATGTGCGCCTGCTTGTAAAGAGCCAGCTTGCCGACATCCACCACGACCAGATGGTCGTCGTCGAGTTCCCGGACGACTGTTTCCGGATCGACGATGAGCGGAAATCTCATGATTCAGAGAGCTGCCTGGACAGCCCTGGCTGCTTCGAGCGCCTTATCGACGGGGGTGTTGTAACCGAATTCATTCAGGACGTTTCCGAGTGCATCGATGCAGAAGAGGATGTTTTCCGGATTGCTCGCATAACCCATCTGGCCGATCCGCCAGATCTTGCCGGCGAGGGGACCAAGCCCGGCACCGATTTCCAGATTGTACTCGTTCAACAGATGGGTCCTGACTGCCACATCTTCAATCCCTTCGGGGATCGCGATGGCATTGAGCTGAGGGAGGCGCTCTTCCTCGGGAACGATGAAGTCGATGCCCATGGTTTCGAGTCCGGCACGCAGCATCAGGTGATTGTCCATGTGACGCTTCCAGGAATTCTCGAGACCCTCCTGCTTCAGCAGCAGCAGTGCCTCATGCAGGGCATAGAGTGCGTTGACAGGCGCCGTATGGTGGTAGCTGCGGGCACCATCCTCGCTGTTCCAGTAGGCCATCACGAGGTTCAGGTCGAGGAACCAGCTCTGCACAGGTGTCGGGCGGTTACGCACTTTCTCGAGCGCGCGCTCGTTGAAGCTCACGGGGGAGAGGCCCGGCGTGCAGGAGAGGCATTTCTGGCTGCCGGAGTAGATGGCATCGATACCCCACTCATCGACCAGCAGCGGTGATCCGCCGAGGGAGGTGACGGCATCGACGATGGCGAGGCAGTCGTGCTCGTGCGCCAGCGCGGTCAGCGCCCGGGCATCGGACTGCGCGCCCGTCGAGGTCTCTGCATGAACGAATGCCACGAATTTTGCATTCGGGGTGGCCTTGAGTGCGTCCTCGACAGCATCGATATCGACAGCCCGGCCCCAGTCGGTCTCGACCATGATCGGCGTGCCGCCGCATCGGATGACATTCTCTTTCATGCGACCGCCGAACACGCCGTTCTGGCAGACGATGACCTCGTCTTCCGGTTCGACGAGGTTCGCGAAACAGGTTTCCATGCCGGCCGACCCGGGAGCTGATACCGGCATGGTCAGGCGGTTGCTGGTCTGGAAGGCGTACTGCAGCAACTCCTTGAGTTCCTCCATCATCCGGATGAACTGCGGATCGAGGTGTCCGATCGTCGGCCTGGCCATGGCCTCGAGGATCAGGGGGTTAACATCGGAAGGACCAGGGCCCATGAGAATACGTTTCGGCGGGATGAATGATCTTGTCATAGTGGTGGTGGTCCGGTAGCCCTGAACAGAGCGCGAAGTATAGCGAGTGCAAGAGAGGGTACAACAAGAAAAAATGGAAGGAAATCAATGCCGGGCGTTTGTGCAGTGCGGAAAAACAGGAGGCATGGAGCTAGAGTTTCGGCGGCAGCATGCGGCGCTTGCCGGCATCCACGAATTCGATGCTGCGGCCATTCCCGACCGGTGCGCCACTGCCGCCCTGGCTTCCGTCTCGCATGATGCCGATTTGAGGACGACCTGCTGCAATGCGTTCCCTGGCCTCGAACAGCATGGTATGAAGCTCGCGACTGTATGGCACTGCGTAGAGGCGCGGTTGGTGAGAATCGTCATGACGGATGAGCAGGTGAATGACGCCCTCCCTGTCGCCATGGCGGCCGGGCTCGATGACATCGGCAGCGATCATTTCGAACCGATCGGGAGGCGAAGTGCTGGCCGGCCACCCGCGTGTCTGCTCGATACCGATCCAGTGCAGCAGATAGAACAGCGGCAACAGCAGGGTTATCACAAGCTTCAGGGGCGTTGCTGCATCGCTTCCGAGCCACAGCCAGACAATCAGCAGTAGCGGGAGGATATAGGCCGCGGTGAGCGTCACTCCACCCATGACGGCATCTGATCCAGCTGGTATGGGGTCAGTCGCAGTGGCAGCCTGTTGATT
Organism: Gammaproteobacteria bacterium; assembly: GCA_029287695.1. Lineage (GTDB taxonomy): Bacteria > Pseudomonadota > Gammaproteobacteria > Chromatiales > Chromatiaceae > Sva-25. The sequence goes on from JARFQQ010000031.1 coordinate 9,668, forward strand.
CCGAGTACATCACCCTCGCGGTCGATGGAGAAGCGCAATGCGGTCAGCTCCTGGTCCTCGGCATGGAGTTCGAAAGTCTCTGCAAAGACGGTCTCCAGCGTCGGGTTGACCCTGTCAACCTTGACCTCGACCGGTACGGGATCGCTGCTGTTCCTGTCGTAGTAATAAAGATTGACGATGTATTCACCGGCCTGCCGGTAGCGCACGGTGATGATTTCCTGGTTGATCGGGTAGAGCACCTCTTCGCCATTGACGAGGATGGTGTCGTTGATTTCGCCACGGTCATCGCGGTCGAGATGCAGCCAGCCAGCCTCCTTTTGCAGGTAGGAAGCCGTATGGCCAGTCGGTGCATGGACCCAGAGATCGATGTCATCCGCAAGGTTCTTGGGCCAGGTTGCCGTGATGATGTATTCGGCCACCATGTCGACGCTGCCGCGTTTTGCCTTGGGGTTGATGAAAAGCAGGCTGACGAGAAAGAGAAAGGTGAATCCAAGCAGGGTGTTGAAAAGCAGGTCGATAAAGGGATCTGCTCCTGCACGGTTTCTTCCGCTATGCCGGTGAAAAAGGCTAGCCATTGTTTCCCGGCGCACGCTGTTGCGTTGCAGAGAGCTCGATGATCCGGCTGACGAGACGGTCAGCGCAGCGATCGAGCCAGTGACACTGGATACTCAGCAGGATTGCCGAACCAAGACCTGTCAGGGTGGTGTAGAGCGCTACCTGCATGCCACCACCCATTTCGCCAAGCAGCTGCTTGAGTGCATAGGCGCCGTCGCCCTCGAGGTTGTAGACGGAGCCGAGCATCATCACGAAGCCGATTACTGTGCCGATGAGGCCGAGGCGCAAGAGCAGGTCCGAGATGAACCAGCCCGAGGCGTGGCCGGAGTGCACCTGTTCGACCAGGCGCGCCAGCAGCGGTTCGCGAGCAGTATCGCTGCCGCTTTCCTGCAGCTGCATCACGAGCCGCAGGTGGTCGGCAGCCCAGCCGCCAGCGCCGGCATCCAGCTGCGCCGCCAGGCTGCTCTCGCGCGAAAGACGCAGCGAACACCAGCCAAGATAGAGTGTCGTCAGTACGAACAAGGCCAGGATGATGATCGAAAGCCAGGTCCGGTCATTCGCCCTCAGCTGCTGAAGCAGTTCGTAATGCCACAGCATGAAGGCGCCAAAGAGCAGGAGTCCGAACAGCAGAAGCCAGCCATAGAGCGGGGTGTAGTGATCTTTGTACATGGTTCTCAACGCCTG
>JARFQQ010000006.1 GCA_029287695.1 Gammaproteobacteria bacterium
ACTATTTTGACCGGCAACTCGCGGAAATGGTCAAGACGTTCCAGACGCTCAACCGTCTTGAGCCGGATGCTGTCGTCGGTGCTCAGACGATAATCAGGCTGAACTCTGCCTCACCTGCAGAGAACGGGCCACGCCTGCGCGGCAATAGCTAGCATGTCGCTGATCCTCGACGCGCTGAAAAAGTCTGAAAAAAACCGGCATGATGATGCCGGCAGCGTTCTGCCACTGATTGTGGAACCGCGACGGGCAAAAGGGAAGAAGCGGAAAAAAACACCTCTTCTGCCGCTTTCGATTATTTTTTTCGCCCTTGCTGCGCTTGTTGCTGTCTATCTTCTTGGCAGTGATACATCCGACGTTCCGCAGCAGAGGGTCACCATTCCGCCCGCTGAGAAAAGTGACAGGGCCGAAGAACAAGAGCCGGAACCGGTAATGACGCAGGAACCTCAGGCGACTGTGGCGCCAGTGGATGTTTCTGCAGAGAATCCTTCCCCGGTCGAAGTTTCATCTCCGCTGCCCGCGGAAACTGCCGAAGCTCCCGAGCCCGTGACGGATGTCGAAAGGCAGCAGGTACTTCAGGAGGCCGGCATTCTTTCGACGAGGGACACCACTGCCGTTCCTCCCCGGTTATCGAAAATTACCGGAGGGCTCAGGAAGGAGGTCTCGCCACTGCGTCTTGATTTTCATGTCTACTCCACGGACAGGCAACGGCGTATCGTCTTCATTAATGGCCAGGAATATCGCGAAGGCATGCGTATCAGGAACAACCTCGAAATTGTGCGTATCGTTCCCGAGGGCGCGGTCATGGAGTGGAAGGGTCGTCAGTTCCTGCTGACAGTGAGTGACTGATCATGGAACCTGACGAGTCGTTACGGCGCTTCAGTGGCATCGCGGCGCTGTATGGCAGTCAGGGTCTCTCCAGATTGATGGATTCTCATGTTTGCGTCATCGGCGCAGGGGGCGTCGGCTCCTGGGTCGCAGAAGCGCTTGCGCGAAGCGCCATTGGTTCCATCACCCTGATTGACATGGACCATGTCTCCCTCTCGAATATCAACCGGCAGCTGGTTGCGCTGGATTCGACGCGTGGTATGGCCAAGGTGCGCGTGCTGGCCGGGCGCATCGGGGACATCAACCCCCATGCCAGAGTGCACACGATCGAGGAGTTTGTGACGCACCAGCGCCATGCCGAGTTGCTCGACAGGCAATATGACATGGTCGTGGATTGCATCGATAATTATCGCGACAAGGCTGCAATCATCGCCTGGTGCAGGAGACAGCGTGTACCAGTCATCACGATTGGTGGCACCGGGGGAAAGACCGATCCGGCAAGGTTGCGTTTGCAGGACCTGAGCAGGACCGAGATGGACCCGCTGCTGTCACGCGTCAGAAAGGAGCTGCGGCAGCGCTATGACTTTCCTCGCAATCCCCAACGACGATTTTCCATACCCGCCGTCTTCTCGCTCGAGCAGACACGCCAGCCGGCATCAGGCGATCAGTGTGAATCGATTGGAGCAGCAGGTGCAACGCATCTTCATTGCGGCGGACTGGGTTCGGTGATGCATGTAACGGCATCCGCCGGATTGATGGCCGTGAGCAGGGTGCTGGAAAAGCTTACGGCAGGAGCAAACGGGGATTGATGTTTCAGTGGGCCTTTCTGATCTCGTCGAGGGGATCAGATTCGTCTTCACCGGGAGCGACCTTGCCACTGAGCGGGCTGAAGATCCCGTTACAACGGTCTTCCTCGACGCCACTCATGGTCAGCAGTGCCCAGACTGCAGCAATGCCCCAGATCGCCAGACCCAGTGCAAGCGTGTAGAGATCAATGCCTTCCTGCGCCGTCGGGCCGCCAAAGAAGGAGTAGATGACAGCAACGATACCCGCGAGCCAGAAGACGCTGATTGGAGCGGCGCAGTTCGTGCCACAGCCATAGCGGCAGACCGACATCGGTGGACAAAGTATCGAGGTGATGATCTTCTTCATATGGGAATGATTCCTTTGGTGCCCGGTTTCCTGACTTTTTTATTACGTACAGTTTTTGTCAGGATTTCCGGCAATATCACACAATTGCCTGTGGCTGACAATAGCCAATTCCAGTCGACTTCTTAACCGGAGCGGTTTTTCCAACGCTTTGTGACGGTGTAACGCCAGAGGTAATCGATCACAAAGTAGGAGAGGATCGCGAGTGTCAGACCGATCGAGAGGCTTCCAAGCAGCAGAGGCAGCCAGATATCTCCGATGCTCTCCCTGAACCACTCGATGGTGATGTGCTCCGGTGGTGTGATGCCGGGTCTTCCCAGCAGCCAGTTGCCGAAAAAATAGGTGCCGAGGAACAGGGGAGGGATTGTCAGGGGATTCGTCATCCAGACCAGTACAAGGCCGATCGGAATATTGGCACGCCAGAGAATGGCGCTCGCGACAACGCCGATCATCTGAAATGGCAGTGGAACAAGCGCCCAGAAGAAGCCGAGGGAGACGCCTCTGGCGACGGAGCGGCGGTTCAGGTGCCAGAGATTCGGAGAGTGGAGGTGTTCACCAAAGAACTGCAGGAGCCTGTGATTACGGACTGTATCGGCGTTCGGGCAGTAGCGTTTGATGAACTCTTTTGGCACTATGGGAGCGCTGGTCATTGAGGTACGCGTAAGAGTATCTCATCGATCTGCTGCGAGGAAGGGATAAGTGGATGATTCCCTTCGAGAGAATGCGAAATTGAACAGGGATGTGACATGTGTCGATACGCGCTGGCGTTTCTCGTCGGCATACTCCTGCTGCTTTTTGTCCCGCGCCTTCCGCCACTGGCCTGGGGCTGGGCACTGCTCCTTCCGTTCTTGTTGTGTCTTGCATGCCGCTGGATTACAGGCGCGTTCCTGCTCGCCGGTTTTGCCTGGGCATGGGTCGATGCCGCATCCTATCTCGACCGGCTATTGCCGCCGGAACTCGAACGCGAGGAGCTGTTCGTCGATGGCTGTGTCACCGGATTGCCTCTGCGGACTGCTGATGTTTCGCGTTTTCTTTTCGATGTTACGCACGCGCAACTTGTAACAGCTGAGGCTCTTCCGCTGCATGGCCGGATACGACTCTCCTGGTACGATGGTGGCCCAGAGCTGGCGCCCGGGGATTGCGGCCGCCTCAAAGTCAGGCTGTTTCAGCCACGTGGCATGAGTAATCCGGGCTCGATGGATTATGAGCGCCGTCTCTTTGGACAAAACATTGTCGCGAAAGGGTATGTGAGGAATTCCGGCGTCAACAGGCTTGTTCGGTCGATGTCACCCGGAGTTGACAGGGTACGGTATCTGTTGCGCCAGAAGCTGCTGTCCATGGAGGATGAAGGACAGCGCGGAGCACTTGCTGTCTACCTGGCGCTGGTGACCGGAGACAGGAGTCTGCTGGACAAGCAGCAATGGCGAACATTCAGGAATACCGGCACATCGCACCTCATGGCGATCTCGGGATTACATATCGGGCTCGTAGCAATGCTTGTCTGGTGGTTTTCCGAGCGGCTGTGGCGCTACGCGGGTTCCTTCCCGCTATACCTGCCGTCGCCACTCTTTGCAGCGGCCTGTGCGTTTGCCGCGGCCATGGCCTATGCAGCACTGGCAGGCTTTGCCATACCAACAGTCAGGGCCCTGCTGATGACGGCAGTCCTGGTTTCCGGCACCTTGCTCAGGCGAAATACCGACGGTCTGCATGCCCTTGGAAACGCCCTGCTGGCGATACTCCTGGTTGATCCGCGAGCGGTCCATGCTGCCGGTTTCTGGCTCTCTTTCAGTGCTGTTCTGACGATTCTCCTCCTGCACCGGCGCTATCCAGCATGGCGTCCCTGGCAGCTTGTTCTGGCAATCCAGTTTGCACTCTCGCTCGTGTTGCTTCCTGTACTCGCAGCCTGGGGATTCCCCGCCTCGCCACTGGCCCCCATTGTCAACCTGGCCGCCGTACCCTGGTTTTCTTTCGTGATCGTCCCCGCAGTGCTCCTCAGTGCGCTCGCTATGATGGCGAAACTTCCCGGAAACGAGCTGCTGTTGCAGTTGGTCCTCGAAATGGTGGAAATCTCTCTTGATGGTCTGACAACTGTTTCCGGTCTCGTACCACTGGTTCATCCTCCTTCAGCGGGATGGCTTTCTCTCCTGCTTGCTTTTGCAGGAGCCCTGCTTGTCTTCCTCGGCAAGGGATGGATGATGCGCATGTCGGGCTTCCCCCTGCTTGCGCTACTCTGGTGGCCGATGCCGGACGAACCATTCAGAATGACAGCCCTGGATGTCGGGCAGGGGCTTTCGGTTGTGATCGAGACCGGCGAAAAGGTGCTGGTCTACGATCTCGGACCGGTTTATCCCGGTGGTTTCAATACGGCCGAGGCTGTTGTGCGTCCCTTTCTCGCTATGCGGGGCATCGATGCGCTCGATATGCTTGTGATTAGCCACGATGATACCGATCACAAAGGTAGCTATCAGGGCTTTCTGGAGGAGTTGCCCGCTGCTCTGGCGCTGACAGGTCAGCCAGAAGCTTTTCCCGGCAGCTTCGGTTCCTGTCACAGTTACCCCGCCTGGAGTTGGCGGGAGACGCGATTCACTTTCCTGGAGACAGATTACAGTGGCAGTGGAGACAATGACTACTCCTGTGTCCTGCTGATCGAGCATCCCGATGTGAAAATTCTGCTAACCGGTGATATCACCAGGAAGACAGAACGCGCATTGATGAGACGTTATCCGCAGTTGGAAGAGATTGATCTTCTGACCATGCCCCATCATGGCAGCCGCAGTTCTTCCGATCCGGATTTTGTCCGCTTTGTCGCCGCCCGGCATGTGATCGCCAGTGCCGGATGGAAGAATCACTTCGGACACCCGGCAAAGCAGGTCGTGGAGCGCTGGCAGCAGGCTGGAACAGGTGTCATTGAAACAGCCAGCAGCGGCGCTGTCTCGCTTGTCCTTGCTGCGGGTGAAGGGTACCATCTTGCCGGACACCGTCATTCAGAACAGCGTTACTGGCGGCGGTGAATGCAGGTACACTGGTACCTGGAAACCAATACCATAAATTCAGGGGAGATCTGTGCTAGAACTTGTCAAAGCCGGCGGCTGGTTGATGCTGCCAATACTGATTTGTTCCGTGCTGGCATTGGCTATCATTATCCAGCGCTTCTATACGCTGCGGCGATCCAGAGTTATTCCCGACGGAGCGCTCCAGGCTGTTTACGGCCAGTACAAGGCCGGCAATCTGACTTCCGAGTACATCAATTCCCTGCGCGAGAAATCACCGCTGGAGCAGGTTCTCGCCGCGGCCCTTATCAACCGTAACCAGCCCCGTGCAGTCATGAAAGAGGCCATCGAGGAGGAGGGCAGGCAGATTGTTCACGGGCTCGAATACTTTCTCGGAGCGCTGGCGACGATTGCAGCTATCACACCACTGCTGGGCCTGCTGGGTACGGTGCTCGGCATGATCGATGTGTTCGCTGCCATCGTTACCGCAGGTGTCGGAAATCCCGGCGTGCTGGCCGGTGGCATCTCCAAGGCCCTCATCACCACTGCCGCAGGCCTCTCCATCGCTATTCCCGCACTGATCTTTCACGAGATTCTCTCTTCGCGTGTTGACCAGTTGATCCTCGATATGGAAGACAAGGCTGTGCAGATGGTGGATGTCCTGCACCAGGGGAATATTCAGTGATTCTGCGCAAGAGACAGCGCCAGAGGCCTATCGTCAACCTGACTCCCCTGATTGACGTGGTTTTTCTGCTGTTGATCTTTTTCATGGTTTCAACCACCTTCGATACGCAGTCCCGGATCAAGATCACGCTTCCGGAAATCGAGACCGAACTTCCCGAGGATACCCGGGACAGGATTCTGGTCCAGGTCGCGGCTGACGGCAGCATTTCTCTCAACAACAGTATGGAGCTCGTGAGTTCCACGCCGACGGTACTGAAGCGAGCCATGGCGCAGATTGCCGAGGGTCGTACCGACATTCCCGTGATCGTCAAGATCGACCGCAATGCACCATTCCAGGCGGCCATGACGGTGATGGATGTTTCCGGGCAACTGGGACTCACCGAGATCACTTTTCCCGGGCGCAAGACTATCAAGGAAGACTAATCTTTCTGCATGAAGAGTCCGGGATATTTCTGGAAGAAGTGGCACCCTGTCGCGCTACTTCTTTTTCCCCTCTCGCTCCTGATGCGATTGCTGGTTTTCCTGCGACGGCTTGCCTACAGAGTGCGGCTGCTCCCTGTCTATCACAGTCGCGTACCCGTAATCGTCGTTGGCAATCTCACTGTCGGAGGCACCGGAAAAACGCCCCTTGTCATCTGGTTATGCAACCATCTCGTCAGCCAGGGGTACACACCGGGCGTCGTACTCCGCGGGTACGGTGGCAAGGCGGCCAGCTGGCCACAGCAGGTGCGCGCCGACAGTGATCCGCAGGATGTCGGCGACGAAGCCGTCGTCATCGCGGAACAGACAGGCTGCCCGGTCTGCGCAAGCCCTTCCAGGGCCGATGCAGCACGCGCATTGCTGGAGCATGCTGATTGCGATGTGATCATTTCCGATGATGGCCTGCAACACTATGCGCTCGGGCGCGATATCGAGGTTGTCGTGATCGACGGGGAACGCAGGTTCGGTAATGGCATGCTGCTTCCAGCCGGTCCTCTGAGGGAGAGTCCCCGCAGGCTCAGGCAGGTCGATTTCGTCATCGTGAATGGCCACTGCAGTGAGGCAGAGCAGTGTCTCCGCCTCGAGCCCGGTCCACTCGTCAATCTCGTTACCGGAGAGACCCGACCCCTCGAAAATTTCAAAGGACAGCCTGTGCACCTTGTTACAGGTCTCGGCAACCCCCGGCGCTTTGTCGATATGCTCCGGCACGCCGGACTCGATGCCGACGAGCAGCTCTTCCCGGACCATCATGACTACACGCCTGACGATTTTGGCTTTGGCGATGACTTGCCGGTTATCATGACAGCCAAGGATGCCGTCAAGATCCGGCCTTTTGCCGACCGCCACTACTGGTATCTGAGACTGGAGGTCAGGCCCCCGGTCGATGTCATTGATCAGATTCTGAATGCATTGAGAACGAGACAGAACAATGGACAGAAAACTGCTTGAGATACTCGTTTGTCCAGTCTGCAAGGGGCCGGTACGCTATGTGAAGTCTGCTACCGAACTGGTCTGCCAGGTTGACCGCCTGGCATTTCCGGTGGTGGATGGTCACCCGGTGATGCTGACCACGGAGGCACGCGAACTGCCCGCCGACGAGGAAATCCCGGAATGAGCCGTTTTCACGTCGTTATACCTGCGAGGTATGCATCAACCCGCTTGCCGGGCAAGCCCTTGCTGGATATCCACGGCAAGGCAATGATCCTGCACGTTGTCGACAGGGCACAGGAGTGTGAGGCAGAGACCATCACCGTTGCAACCGATGACGAACGCATCCGGGACGTCGCTGCGGCCTCCGGTGTCGAGGTTGTGATGACATCCGGAAGCCATCACAGCGGAACAGACCGTCTTGCAGAGGTGGTCTCGCTCAGGGAATGGGATGACGAGGATATCATCATCAACTTGCAGGGAGACGAGCCCCTCATGCCGCCGGCCATTCTCCGGCAGGTCGCAATCAACCTCGACACTCATGCCGCGGCGAGCATCGCGACCCTCTGCACGCCGATCGAGAACTTCGAAGAGATGCTGAATCCGAATGCCGTCAAGGTCGTCATGGACGAGGCCGGTTATGCACTCTATTTCAGCCGCGCTCCGATTCCATGGTATCGCGACGGATTCAGCGGGGATGAGCAGTGGATGCCAAGCATGACAGGTTGCTTCAGGCATCTTGGGCTCTATGCCTACAGGGCGGGTTTTCTCAGGCGCTACAGCGAGTGGGCCCCGGCGCCTCTCGAGCAATGCGAATCGCTCGAACAGTTGCGGGCGTTGTGGAAGGGGGAAAAAATCCATGTCGATGTGGCTGCAGAAATTCCGCCGCCGGGGATCGATACCAGGCAGGACCTGGAACAGGTCATACAGCTGATCGGAGGCTGAAATGGCGACCGAAATCGAACGAAAGTTTCTTACCCGGCATAACGGATGGCGTTCGCTCGCTACCCGGTCGATTCGCATGCGCCAGGGCTATCTCTCGGAAGGCTATGAGCGCTCCATCCGTGTTCGCACCGAAAACGACAGGGCCTTTATCAACATCAAGAGTTCGGATGATGGCATTCACCGACTTGAATACGAATATGAAATCCCGTTGCAGGATGCTACAGAGATCCTCGAACGCATTGCAATCAGGCCACTGATCGAAAAGAGACGCTACATTGTCGAGCATGATGGCTTCGAATGGGAGATCGATGTTTTCGCGGGCGACAACGAGGGACTTGTTATTGCAGAGGTCGAACTCCCCTCAGCGGATGCCAACCTGCCACTTCCCGACTGGGTCGGCAGGGAGGTTTCTGACGATCTCCGTTATTACAATGTCTCGTTGCAGAAAAATCCCTACAGCACGTGGTGAGAGTTGCTCTTCCGGCTCTGCTCCTTCTCCTGTTGCTGGCAGGC
>JARFQQ010000055.1 GCA_029287695.1 Gammaproteobacteria bacterium
CGGTTTCATGGGGCCTGTCGTCCACAGCTTGAAAAGGTCTTTTTTATCGCGCTTGATGTGCTTGGCGAAGATTCGAATCGCCGGGACGACATTCTCCTGCTCATAGTATTCGCGCGCCTGCATGATCTGATCCCATTTTTCTTCATCCAGCTCGAAGCCGTCCGCTTCCGCCATGGCTCGGCCGATCTCCGGGGTCCAGTCATCCATGCTGACGAGATAGCCATCTCCGTCACGTTCAGGGAGTTCAACGCTCATATTTGCTCCTGTTATCTTGGTTACTTCAAAAAACCCAGTAAATTAGTAAAGATTATAGCAAGCATTCAATGTCTCTGGTAGTGGCTCGTGAGCGAAACATCAACGCTATTTATAGGGCAAATACCGGAAAGTGAGGGAATGGTCAGCGTTGTATCTGAAGATTGTTCGTCTATTGTTTACTTGAAAACCATGTCGCACACAATCCGGAACAGAAGCGGATTTCTGGCCAGCCGGTGTACATGCGTATTTCACTGCCCTTTCAGGGCGCCGCATCCAAAAATCGGGAAAAAGAACTGTCTCAAACAGTTTTCATTGTCCTGCACGGGAATCCATTGGAAAAGGAGAATAATGATGCCCGACTACCTGCATCCAGGTGCTTACATCGAAGAGATTCCCGGAGGGCCTCGACCAATCGAGGGCGTGGCCATGTCAACGGCTGCGTTCATCGGCGAAACAAGACGGGGGCCGGTCGGCGAACCCGTTCTCATCCGCAAGTTCGACGATTTCGTGAAACAATTCGGTGCTATCGAGAGCGAGACCGATGTCATGGGTCTCGCGCTGCAGGCTTTCTATCTCAACGGTGGCGAGGCAGCCTGTATTTGCCGGTTGGCAGCTTCAACGTCAACGGCCAGCAATAGCTCAACGGCTATCCTTGGTGAGGGGACGGGAACAAATCCCGTTCTCTCGGTCATGGCATCGACTCCCGGAAGCTGGGGCAACGATCTGCGATTCAAGATCATAAAGCCCGATTCGGACTCACCGACTTTTTCACTTTCTGTGGGTGAACTCGTCGACGGCGAGTACGAGGAGAGGGAGATTTTTGAGGCCCTTTCCATGAATACCGGTAGCGAGCGTTATGTCATAAGCGTCGTCAATGGGGATTCCGAATTCGTTCAGCTGACCGATGAGGTGACGAAGACAGACTACTGCGAGGCTTCCGTTGTGGGGACCAGTGTCACGCTTGCGAGCGTCATGAATTACCTCAACGACAGCAACAATGATCGCAGCCTCACGATCAATCTCAACGGCATGGGCTTTCGCAGGGTTACGCTTCCGGATAACCCGGTAATCGATGTCGACAGTGGTGGAATCCCGTCTGGAGCCGCAATCTCCAGTGCCATCGAGGATGCCATCGCCTCGGCCTTCGCGATCGATCCGGCGACCATCAGCGTTAGTCGGGATAGCAACCGCTTCACTATTGCCACGACGCTGGGCGCCGGCGTGGCCGATTCGGGGACGGAGATCCTCTTGCATGACTCCGAAATGCTGGGAGCGCTCGGTATCACCAGTGACACGGCGACCATCGTCCGGGGTGTCACGAAGGTCATCCCGCAGCAGATGCCGGGTACTTCACCCGTTGCAGGTGTCGGGATTATGCTTGAAGGCGGCGATGAGGCACCTCCGGATGTGGGCCATTACATCAGTTTCTACGAGAACATCCTTTGTGACTACCCGGATGTCTCTATCCTTGTTCTTCCGGGGGCATCCTGGGACGGTGGTCCGGGCCAGGCGAAAGTCGAGGTAAGCATCTCGCACTGTGAAAAAATGAAAAACAGGATTGTTATCGTCGATCCACCCGGGGGCACCGAACTGACCAACCAGGCCGAAGTCTTTGCACTTGGCCTTCCGACGAGTAGCTACGCGGCGCTCTACTACCCCTGGGTCAATCTCTTCAATCCGCTCTATCATCCCGACAAGGCGTCGAATCCCGGCAAGACGGTAACGATTGCGCCATCCGCGATTGCCGCCGGCGTATGGTCCAGGATCGATCGGGATCGCGGTGTCTGGAAAGCCCCGGCGGGCGTCGAAACCCGGCTGGCTGGAGCAGTCTCCCTGGAATTCCAGGTCGATACGCAGGCGCAGAGCCAGCTCAACCCGGTCGGCGTCAACTGTATCCGCAAATTGCCCGGCCTGGGCTCTCTCTTCTGGGGAGCGCGAACGCTGGCAACCGTGGCGAATCCCGAATGGCGGTATATCCCTGTACGCCGGACCGCAATCTACATCGAAGAAAGCATTAACCGGGGTATTCAGTGGGCAGTTTTCGAACCCAATGATCATCCGCTGTGGAGTTCGCTGCGCACGACTATCGATGCTTTCATGCAGGGCCTGTTCCGCAAGGGGGCTTTTCAGGGAAATTCAGCCAGGGATGCCTACTTTGTTCGTTGCGGACTCGGCGACACCATGACCTCGAGTGATATCGCTGTGGGCCAGGTCATCGTATTGGTGGGCTTCGCACCGCTCAAGCCTGCCGAGTTTGTCATCCTGCGAATCCAGCAGAAGGTTGGCGAAGTGCGCTGACCGATTACGGGCAGGTTGCCGAATGGCTCGATAACGGTGAACTGCATCTGCCAGGGGTGCGAAAGGGAGCGCATATTCAAACCGCATGCCAGACCGGATTTGCGCTGATTCGACAGCACCGGAAACAGGCTATCCGGTTCTGGAAAAAGTGACGATGCGTGGCGATGCCAGATGCCAGCATCGGCAATCAATAATGAAAGAGAATGGAGGAATAGCATGGAGAAGAAGTCAATCGTCAGGGTCGTGCAGGGGCTGCTTAAGGACGAGGGGTACAGAATCGGGGCCATCGACGGGATTCCCGGTCCGAAAACAGAGTCCGCTCTCATGAAGGCACTCGGGAAGCGTGAATCAAGCTTGCCGGAGGGCTGGGAGTCCTGGCCGCGGACACGCCTTGGGACGGCGTATCTGCAACTCTGTTGCCACGAGCACGATATCGATGCCGGCAAGATCGATGGCTACTGGGGGCAGGTAACGGATTATGCCTACTCTGTTCTGAAGGAGGTGAGGGAGACAGGCAGCAGGCCACCGCTATGGCGCGATACCGATCCACTCGACGTGAATCCCAATGCCTGGCCAGTCCAGACGACAGCAGCAATGACAGCCTTTTTCGGCCGGCCGGGCAGCAATCTTGTCACGATTGATGTTCCTTATACGCATTGCCTTGCCTGGGATCAGCGGGTGAAGGTCAACAGGATCACCTGTAACAGGAGAGTGGCAGACAGCCTTGTGCGGGTGCTCACCAGGGTCAAGAGCCACTATGGACCGGATGGTATCGATGATCTCGGACTCGATCTCTACGGTGGGTGCTTCAACAATCGCACCATGCGCGGGGGCAGTCGGAAATCAACCCATGCCTGGGGGATTGCGCTTGATTACAGTCCCTCCAGTAACAAATTGCGCTGGGGGCGTGACAGGGCGCATTTCGCCCGCCCGGAGTATGACAAATGGTGGGAGTTCTGGGAGAAAGAGGGCTGGGTCAGCCTCGGCCGTGAGAAGAACTTCGACTGGATGCACGTGCAGGCGGCGAAACTGCCCTGAAGAAAAACCTGTCGAAGCGGCTTGACTCCGGGGCTTGATCGCCCCGGAATCGCACCTGACATCGAGGTTCAGAGCGCGCGGATTCTGGTTATCTGCGCCTGCAGGTTTGCCATGGCTTTCTCGGCATCAACAAGCTTGTCACGCTCCTTCTGCACGACCGCTTCGGGGGCCTTGTCGACAAACCCCCTGTTCGAGAGCTTCTTCTCGAGACGCTGAATCTCACCGTCGAATCTGCCGATCTCTTTCTCCAGGCGCTTGATTTCTGCTTCCTTGTCAATCAGTCCTGCCATGGGGATCAGGACACGCATATCGCCGACGAGGGTGATCGCCGACTCTGGCTCCTCGTCAGATCCGGAGATCACACTGATTGACTCCGTGCGGGCAAGGAAATCCAGATAGGCACGGTGATCGATGGCGCGCTGCTCGTCGATTGGCGTGCACTGCGACAGCAGCACGGGGACCTGTTTGCCGGGCGAGATATTCATCTCGCCCTTGATCTTGCGAATCCCGAGGATGAACTGCATGACCCACAGCATTTCGTCTTCTGCATAGGTATCCAGCAGTGATTCGTCGGCAACAGGCCATGGCTGCAGCATGATCGTCTTTCCCTTCACGCCGGCCAGCGGGGCGACCTGTTGCCAGATCTCCTCTGTGATAAAGGGAATGACAGGGTGAGCAAGGCGCAGCAATGTCTCGAGCACTGTAACGAGGGTTTTGCGCGTACCCCGCCTGGCGGCTTCAGTGCTGTTTTCATTGTTCAGCACGGTCTTCGAGAGTTCGAGGTACCAGTCGCAGTATTCGTTCCATGTGAACTCGTAGATTGCCTGCGCCGCGTGATCGAAGCGGTATCCCTCGATGGCGTCTGTGACATTGCTGATCGTCTGTTGCAGCCGCGAACGGATCCAGCGATCAGCCAGCGAGAGCTTTATGTCGCCGCTTTTCCCAGTTTCCTCTGCGGCGCCGCAATCCTCGCCCTCGGTATTCATGAGCACATAGCGCGCGGCATTCCAGAGCTTGTTGCAGAAATTCCGGTATCCCTCGATACGGCCCGCATCGAGCTTGATATCACGGCCGGTGGCAGCGAGCGCTGCGAAAGTGAAACGCAGTGCATCAGTGCCATAGGCCGGTATGCCATCCGGGATGTTCTTGCGTGTCATCCGCTCGATACGCTCGGCGAGCTGTGGCTGCATCATGCCG
>JARFQQ010000076.1 GCA_029287695.1 Gammaproteobacteria bacterium
GATTAATAGAAGCATGTCTCGATCATTCATTGAACTTGCAACCAGGGGGGTGCAGCATCTCACTCCGTACCAACCGGGCAAACCTGTCGAAGAGCTGGAGCGTGAGCTGGGCATCAGCGACTCGATCAAGCTGGCATCTAACGAAAACCCGTTGGGTCCTAGCCAGTTAGCACTGGAGGCTGCCGCAAAGGTGCTGCCATCGATCAACTACTATCCTGACGGCGGCGGTTTTGCACTGAGTGAGAAGCTGGCTGAAAAACATGCTGTGGATGCTTCCTGTATCACGCTGGGTAACGGCTCGAATGATATCCTCGAGCTGGTGACGCGTGCCTTCTTGACCCCAGAACATTCGGCGGTGTTCTCTGAGTATTCCTTCGCTGTTTATCCGATCGTGGTGCAGGCCGTCGGTGCGAAAGCGAATATCGCCAGTGCATATGCAGAAGACCATCAGCACATGCCGCTGGGGCATGACCCTGAAGCGCTGCTGTCGCAGATCGATGAGTCGACGCGCATCATCTTTATCGCCAACCCGAATAACCCGACAGGCACCTGGATCGAGGCCGACACTCTCGTCGCCTTTCTCGACAGGGTGCCGTCCGATGTCGTCGTCGTGCTCGACGAGGCCTACACAGAGTATGTGTCGCTCGAGGGATTTCCCAATGGGCTGCAGCTGCTCTCGCGGTACCCGAACATGATCGTGACGCGCACCTTCTCGAAAATTTACGGCCTGGCAGGCCTGCGTATCGGCTACGGGGCGTCGAGTCCGGCGCTGGCTTCCGTGATCCAGCGTGTGCGCCATCCGTTCAACGCCAACCTGATTGCGCTTGCCGCAGCAGAAGCCGCACTTGACGACGAACAGTTCCTTGCGCAGAGCAGGAGCGTCAACAGCGCCGGCATGCAGCAACTCAAGCAGGGATTTGACGAGATGGGGCTGAAAACCATTCCCTCTGTCGCCAATTTCCTCACCGTCGATCTTGAAAGGGAGGCGGCGCCTGTGAACCAGGCCCTGCTTGAGCAGGGAATCATCGTGCGGCCGGTCGCAAACTACAGGATGCCGAATCACCTGCGCATCACGATCGGCTCTGAAGTCGAGAACAGCCGTTTCCTGGCTGCATTCCGCCAGGTAATGGGCAGATGAGTATCCGCAAGCTCGCCGTCATCGGTGTCGGACTCATCGGCGGCTCACTCGCGCGCGCACTGCGTGCCGCCGGTCAGGTCGACGAGATTATCGGTTGCGGACGCAGCAGGGACAACCTCGACAAAGCCGTTGAGCTTGGTGTGATCGACAGCTATAGCCAGGATATCGGCAAAGCGGTCGAGGATGCCGACATGATCTTTCTGGCCATTCCTCTCGGCGCCATGCGCGATGCCTTCGATTCCATGAAGGGATACCTCGCCGGGAATGCCGTCATCACCGATGGCGGCAGTGTGAAGGGGAGCGTGATTGCAGATTGCGAGGCTGTTTTCGGAGAGATCCTGCCAAATTTCGTTCCCGGACACCCGATTGCCGGTACCGAGAAAAACGGTGTCGAGTCCTCTTTTGCCGAACTCTATCAAAACAGGCGCGTCATTCTTACACCGGTCAGCCAGACCGACGAGTCTGCAATTGCACGCGTGCATGCCATGTGGCGTTACTGCGGCGCCGAGATCAACCGCATGTCTCCGGTCGATCACGACCGCGTGCTCGCTGCGACCAGCCATCTTCCCCACATGCTGGCCTTCGCGCTCGTGGATATGCTGTCACGCGTGGATTACGAGGAGGATATCTTCAAATATGCCGCCGGTGGTTTCCGTGATTTCACCAGGATAGCCTCGAGCAACCCGGTCATGTGGAGGGATATCTGCATAGCCAACAAGGATGCAGTTGCATCACTCGTCGAGTCCTATGCCGACGAGATGATGGATCTTGCGAGGGCGATACGCGAAGACGACATCGATACACTCACGCGCATGTTCATGAACGCCAAGAAACACCGGGATGCCTTTATCGACGGCGTCTGATGGACAAGACCTCTGCCTGGCGGCATGATGTTTTGACACAGCGAAGTGAAAAGCCATAGCTATCAGGAAATGGCATCCTTGCGTTCCAGTCACCATACTCATATTCATATTCATACTCATACTCACCGGATACAACATGATTATTGCCAACAACAAGGTCGTTTCCATTGCATTCACGCTGACCGACGGTCAGGGCGCCACACTCGACGAGACCGAAACGGGAAAGCCGCTTGATTACCTGCATGGTGCAGACAATCTCCTTCCGGGCCTGGAGCAGGCGCTCACCGGAAAAGAGGTTGGAGACAATTTCCAGGTCTCGATAACACCGGAAGAAGGCTTCGGTGTCGTCAATCCTGACCTGATCCAGTCTCTCCCGGCATCCCAATTCGAGGGAATCGACAAAATCGAGCCGGGCATGGCATTCGAAGCCCAAGGCGCAGGCGGGAAGGTGGAGCATGTCATCGTAGAGGCCGTCGAGGGCGACACCGTGCGCATCAATGCCAACCATCCGCTGGCAGGTGTCACACTGAATTTCGATGTGACTGTTGTGGCAATTCGTGAAGCCGATGAATCGGAAATCGCTCACGGGCATGTGCATTGAGCGCGTTGTCGCAACCTGGCGACAGTGACGCGCCTGAGACTGTTCCCGCTCGAATCACCGCCCGGCGAGGGAGGAATCGATAATCTCGATCCAGTGCCGGACCTCGGTACCGGTACCGGATTGCAGATGCATCATGCAACCGATGTTGGCCGTTGCGATGATCCCGGCATTTTCCGCATCGAGCTTTTCCAGCTTGTTGTCGCGCAGCTGCGTGGCCATCGCCGGCTGAAGGATCGAATAGGTCCCGGCTGATCCGCAACAGAGATGCGAGTCAGCCGGTGTTCTGACAGCAAAGCCAAGCCTTTGCAACAGGCCCTCGACCGTGCCTGCCTGACCGAGTCCATGCTGGAGCGTGCAGGGTGTGTGGAAGCTGATCTCGGGCAAAGAGTCCGCCAATTGCAAGTCACCTGCTTCAACAGCTTGCGAGAGGTATTCACTGATGTCCATGACGGCCCCTGCGATGCGTTCGGCTTTTGCCGCATAGGCAGGATCCTCTCTGAGCAGATAGGGGTATTCACGGATTTCGAGGCCACAGGCGCTTGCGGTGGTGACGATTGCCTCGGCACCGGCATCGAGATGGGGCAACCAGCTGTCGATGTTGCGCCTCGCGATTTCTTCACCAGCCGGCATGTCGCCTGTGTGATTGCTGACAGCGCCACAACAACCTTCACCGTGCGCAGTCATGCAGCTGATTCCAAGTCGGTCGAGCACCCGGCTGGTAGCGGCGTTGATACTTTTTGCGACGACCTGCTGTACACAACCCTCGAACAGGATGACACGCCTCGCATGCTGCCGAGCCGGACGTGATCCGGGGTCCCGTGTGACCGGCATTTTCGCTTTCAGTGCTGCCGGCATCAGGGGTCTGAAGATGGAGCCGAGCTTGAAGAGAGGTGAAAAGCGTGCAGGGTAGGGCAGCAGGGTACGCATCCCCCAGCGCATGAAGCGCTGTGTCAGCGGACGCCCGACCTGCTGTTCAACGGTCTCTTTTCCGATCTGCAACAGGTTGTGATACCTGACCCCCGAAGGACAGGTGGTCTCGCAAGAGCGGCAGACCAGGCAACGATCGAGGTGCTTGAGTGTCTTTTCCGTGACGGCAGTTTCCTCAAGTGCCTGCTTGATGAGATAGATTCGTCCCCTCGGTCCGTCAAGTTCGTCCCCGGTCAACTGGTAGGTCGGGCAGGTTGCGGTACAGAAGCCGCAGTGCACACAGCTGCGCAGGATGCTGTCGGCTTCCTTTCCCGACTTTGTGGACAGGAGTGACGTCGAGAGTTTTGTCTGCATCAGAACTCCCGGTAGAGGCGGCCTTGATTGAGGACGCCCTTCGGATCGAATGCCTGCTTGATGCGACCGTGCAAAGCCAGCATCGCCGGTGCAAGCGGCATGAAGGCGTCGTCCGGGCATGGCGAATTGCGAAAGGCCGTTGCATGCCCGCCGGCTTTCCGGGCAATCTCCCGGATTGTGGAAGCATCTGCCTCAGAAAGGAGCCAGCGCTGCGCGCCGCCCCAGTCAATCAGTTCATCGCCGGGCAGGTCGATCGCCGGTGTTGCCTGTGGCAGAGAGAGTCGCCACAGTGGCCTGGTCGAGTTGAAGAAGGGATGGGTCTGTTCACGAATGTCTTCCCAGAATCCGGCTGCTTCTGACGCCTCGCCTCCAAGCTGATCAATGGCAGAATCGATTGCCGCTTCAGCTCCGGAGAGGCGTATCGAGAGTATGCCCTCGTGCCATACGGCGGCCGAGATCGGCAAGGGCTGTCGTGAAATTTCAGTGATCCGCGCCAGTGCCTCTTCCCGGTCAAGTTCCCACGAGAGCGTCACGCTCTTTTGTGCAAGGGGTACGACCTTGATGCTGACCTCTGTGATGACCCCGAGAGTCCCGAAGGCACCGCACATGAGCCGTGAAACATCATAGCCGGCGACATTCTTGATGACCTCCCCGCCAAAGCGGAGCAGCTCGCCCTTGCCGTTGACGATGCGCGAGCCAAGCACGAAATCCCGCGCCGCCCCTTTCCAGGGACGCCCTGGGCCAGAGAGACCACAGGCGATCGTCCCTCCGATGGTCGCATTCTCACCAAAGGCGGGCGGTTCGAACGGAAACTGCTGCCCCCTGTCGGATAGCGCAGCCCGTATCTCTTTGAGCGGTGTTCCTGCTCTCGCCGTGATAAAGAGTTCCTCGGGCTCGTAGTTGACGATGCCTCTCATCTCCAGCGTGCTCAGCACCCCGGCATCATCATGCGGTCCGAGAAAATCCTTGGAGCCACCGCCCGTGATGCGGAGCCGGCTGCCATTCTCGAAGGCGTTGCGAACAGTCTCCTGCAGGTCCATCAGAAACGCTCCAGCTCGGGGAAGGGCAGTTCACCGTTGTGGACATGCATCGCGCCGAGTTCGGCGCAGCGATGGAGCGTTGGCACGGCCTTGCCCGGATTGAGCAATCC
>JARFQQ010000077.1 GCA_029287695.1 Gammaproteobacteria bacterium
ATCGCAGCACCGATTGCGACGACACGGTCGGGATCGATATCGACGAGCGGCTCACGCCCGAAGAACTCCCCGACCATCCCGCGCACCTGCGGGACACGCGTGGAACCACCGACCATAACCACATCCTCGACCTCGTCGGCCTTGATGCCGGCATCACGCAGTGCACGGCGACAGGCCGAGATGGTTCTGCGGACAAGGCTTGCGATAAGGCCGTTGAAAGTGGTGATATCGAGCGTTCCTTTCCAGGCAGGCTCCCGGAGCTCGATCTCCGTGACCTCCTCTGTTGTGAGCGCTTCCTTGGCGGCACGCGCGACCCGCATGAGTTCCGCCTGGACGCCGGAATCGGGATTCTCGATACCCGCCTGCTGCATGACCCACTCGGCAATCGCGCGGTCGAAATCATCTCCCCCGAGTGCGGAATCCCCGCCGGTCGACATCACCTCGAAGACACCGCGGTTGAGACGCAGAATGGAGATATCAAAGGTGCCCCCACCCAGGTCATAGATGGCGTGGATTCCGTCCGCCGCCTTGTCGAGGCCGTATGCGATTGCGGCCGCAGTCGGCTCGTTGAGCAGACGGAAAACACGGAGCCCGGCCAGCGTGGCGGCGTCTTTTGTCGCCTGGCGCTGGGCATCGTCGAAGTAGGCAGGCACGGTCACGACAACACCGGTCAGTTCACCACCGAGCGCCGACTCTGCACGCTTGCCGAGTGCCTTGAGGATCTCGGCAGAGACCTCGACAGGACTGACGTCTCCTGCACGCGTATGAATGCGCGGGACCTTCGACTCGGTCTGTGCGAACTCGTAGGGCAAGGTGTCACCCAATAGCCGCAGGTCCCCTACGCCGCGCCCCATGAGACGCTTGACCGAGCTGATCGTGTTGAGCGCATCACCCGGCGCAATCGCAAGCGCGGCACTGCCAACAAGAATCCCGGATTCGGTGTAGGACACTACTGACGGCAGAATGTGTTCGCCATTTTCGTCCGGCAGCGTCTCGGGTGTGCCACTTCGCACAGAAGCAACGAGTGAATTTGTCGTCCCCAGATCGATGCCTGCAGCTAGCTTGTGTTCGTGGGGAGCAGCGGCCTGTCCGGGCTCGGCGATCTGCAACAGCGCCATCAGAGCAATTCCTCTTCGAGTTGCGCCTCGACCGCTTCGGCTTCCTGGTGAAGCTTCCGGAGGAACTGCATCTTGCGGACTCTCTCGCGAATCTGTTCGAGTTGCTCTGCCGAAGGGTTTTCGAAATCGGTCGTCATGCTGCTGATCACCTGGTTGAGTTTTCGCGTGACATTATCGAGAAAGTCGGCGATGGCACCAAGTGGATCGGCCTGGTGCCTGATCTCGGAGAGGGCCTCGCGCAATTCAAGCTGTTCCATCAGGAATGCCGTATCTTTCGTCGTCTCGTTGTCAGACTCGAAACCCTCCCCGCCGTGGAAACGCAGCATGTATTGTGCGCGTGCCAGCGGGTCCCTGAGCGTTTCGAATGCCTCGTTGATTAAGGTCGATCCCTGCATTGCCAGCCGCTGTTCCTGGCCGGAGGCATTTACATAGCGGTCAGGATGGACACTGCGTTGCAGCTCACGATAGCGCTCGCGCAGTGCGGTGGTCTCGATATCGTAGGAGACAGGCAGTCCGAAGAGCTCGAAGTAATTTTTCGACAGATCAAGCATTTTCAGGGGTGGTTGTTCTGTCGAGTGACAGGAAGGGACAGATAGTCAGACGGTAAAGCTTTCGCCACAACCGCATTCATTCTTGGCATTGGGGTTGTTGAACAGAAATCCCTCGTTCAGTCCCTCTTTGCCATAATCAACCTCGGTGCCGTCGAGATAGATGAGGCTCTTCTCATCGATGATCACCTTCACGCCTCTCTGCTCGAAAACCTGGTCGTCGTCATTGACGTCATCGACAAATTCCATGACATAGGCCATGCCAGAGCAACCCGAGGTCTTCACAGCAAGCCGTACGCCGACTCCCTTGCCACGGTTGGCAAGGAAAGTCGACATGCGGTCGGCTGCAGCCTGGGTCAGCGTGATTGCCATGAATCAGCTGTCCTGCTTTGACTGGAAATCGCTGATTGCGGCACGGATCGCGTCCTCGGCAAGGACCGAGCAGTGAACCTTGACCGGAGGCAGCGCGAGTTCTTCCGCGATGTCGGTATTCTTGATCTGCTTCGCCTCGTCCAGCGTCTTGCCCTTGACCCACTCTGTCAACAGGCTGCTGGAAGCAATGGCAGAACCGCAGCCGTAGGTCTTGAACTTGGCATCCTCGATGATGCCATCGTCGCTGACCTGGATTTGCAGGCGCATGACGTCGCCGCATGCCGGGGCGCCAACCATGCCTGTACCGACGCTGGCGGAATCCTTGTCGAGGACGCCAACGTTACGCGGATGTTCGTAATGATCGATAACCTTGTCACTGTATGCCATGGTTCAAACCTCTGAGTTTAGTGTGCAGCCCATTCGATGGACTTCAGATCGATACCTTCTTTGTACATGTCCCACAACGGGGAGAGTTCGCGAAGACGTTCGACCTGTTCACGCGTTTGCTTGATAACGTAGTCGATCTCTTCAGCCGTGGTGAAACGCCCGATACTGAAACGGATCGAGCTGTGTGCAAGTTCGTCGTCGCGACCCAGGGCGCGCAGCACATAGCTGGGTTCGAGTGATGCCGAGGTACAGGCAGATCCGGACGAAACCGCCATGTCCTTGAGTGCCATCATCAGGCTCTCGCCCTCGACATAATTGAAACTGATGTTGAGATTACCGGCGATACGCTGCTCGAGGTCGCCATTGAGGTAGACCTCCTCCATGTCCTTGAGTCCGTCCCACAGGCGGTTGCGCAGCTGGATGAGACGCTCGTTGTCTTTTGCCATCTCTTCTTTTGCCAGGCGGAAAGCCATTCCCATACCGACGATCTGGTGCGTCGGCAGGGTACCGGAGCGCATGCCGCGCTCGTGGCCACCGCCATGCATCTGTGCCTCGATGCGGACACGGGGCTTGCGTCGTACAAAGAGGGCGCCAATACCCTTGGGTCCGTAAATCTTGTGCGCGGAGAAGCTCATGAGATCGACCGGCAGCTCCTGCAGGTCGATGGGCACCTTGCCCGGGCTCTGGGCCGCATCGACGTGGAAAATCACCTTGTTTTCGCGACAGATCTCACCGATCGTCCTGATGTCCTGGATCACGCCGATCTCGTTATTGACATGCATGATGGAGGCCAGGATGGTGTCCTCGCGGATTGCTTCACGAAACTTGTCGAGGTCGAGCAGACCGCTGGGCTCCGGGTCGAGATAGGTCACTTCGTAACCTTCGCGCTCGAGCTGGCGACAGGTATCCAGTACAGCCTTGTGTTCCGTCTTCAAGGTGATGACGTGCTTGCCGCGCTTGTTGTAGAAGTGGGCCGCACCCTTGATAGCGAGGTTGTCGGATTCGGTTGCACCGGAGGTCCAGACGATCTCCCTGGGGTCGGCATTGATGAGGTCTGCAACTTCCTGGCGAGCGCGCGAGACGGCCTCTTCTGCAGCCCAGCCGAAGGCGTGGGAGCGGGAAGCCGGGTTGCCGAAAATACCTTCGGGCTTCAGATACTTGCACATTTCATCTGCGACACGCGGATCGACCGGTGTGGTTGCCGAGTAGTCAAGATAGATTGGCGTCTTCATATGCGTTTACTACCACCTGCTGGACTGACTTCGCGCTGTTGCGAAAAAGGCACGAATTACTGTTCGGGATGCGAATATACATTACTGAGTAATTTAGTCAAGAATTACAAGAACAGTAAATAAGTGGTTTTCCCGCTACTTTTCGGTGGAATCGCCGTCCGGAATTTTCTCAAGTTCGTCAGCGGTGGAGATGATTTCGCAGGATTCGAGCTTTTCGATCGCTTCCTGCTCTTCTATTCCCAGCTTTTTCAATGCCTTGCACATCTTTTCCATACGCGCATCCATGACGTGGATGTGGTCCAGCATGCAGTCGATGGCATGCGCGACCGGGTCGGGCGCATCCCGGCTGACGCCATAGGCATCGAAACCCATTTTCTCCGCGATCTCCTTGCGATGCGCGCTGTCCTCCTCTTTTTTGGCCTGGATGAGCCTCCCCGGGACACCGACGACTGTCATTCCCGGGGGTACATCCCTGACCACGACCGCGTTGGAACCGATGCGCGCCCCGGCGCCGACATCGATCGGGCCAAGCACCTTGGCACCGGCCCCCACGACAACGCCGTCAGCGAGGGTCGGGTGACGCTTTCCTTTCTGCCAGCTGGTACCGCCGAGCGTGACACCGTGGTAAAGGGTGCAATCATCGCCAATGACGGCTGTCTCGCCGATCACCACTCCCATACCGTGGTCGATAAAAAAGCGGCAGCCGATGGAAGCACCCGGATGGATCTCGATGCCTGTCAGCAGGCGCGAGATGTTCGAGAGTACGCGCGCGAGCCACTTGAGGCCCAGGTTCCAGAGCCAGTGAGCTGCGCGGTGAAAGAGCACAGCGTGAAAGCCGGGGTAGGTCGTGATGACCTCGAAAGCACTTCGCGCGGCAGGATCACGTTCGAAAACAACGTCAATTTCTTCCCGGATTTTTCGAAACACGCCCCTTGATCCTGTGGTGATAATTCAGAAT
>JARFQQ010000085.1 GCA_029287695.1 Gammaproteobacteria bacterium
GTTTCCTGTCAGGCTGCCGGAAGATGTGGTCGTCGACGGCTCCGGCTCGCCACTCAAGAAGATGCCGGAATTCTATGATCTCGGTGATGGCGACCAGCGCGAGACCGATACCTTCGATACCTTCTTCGAGTCGAGCTGGTACTACGCACGCTACTGCTCGCATGACTGCGAGACGGCGATGCTTGACGAGCGTGCCAGGTACTGGCTGCCGGTCGACCAGTACGTCGGCGGTATCGAGCACGCGGTGCTGCACCTGCTTTATGCGCGCTTCTTCAACAAGCTCATGCGTGACGAGGGACTCGTTGACTGCGACGAGCCATTCAGCAGATTGCTGACCCAGGGAATGGTCGTTGCGGACACCTTCTATCGCGAGAATGACGACGGCTCCAGGGAGTGGTTCAACCCTGCGGATGTCGAGCAACGTGACGGCGTGTTCGTGCTGCAAGAGGACGGCAGGCCGGTCATAGCTGGCGGTGTCGAGAAGATGTCGAAGTCAAAGAACAATGGCGTGGATCCGCAAACGCTCATCGACCGCTACGGGGCCGATACAGTGCGGCTCTATACTATGTTCACGGCACCGCCTGACCAGTCGCTCGAGTGGTCAGACGATGGCGTCGAAGGGGCACACCGTTTTCTCAAGCGATTGTGGGCGCTCGCTCACAAGGTCGCCCGGGGGGCGTCTTCTGCCGACTCCGGCCCCGCTATCGGGGAAGCGCGCCGCGAGATACACGGCGCACTCAGGAAGGCGCTGTTTGATTATGAGCGTCAGCAGTTCAACACGGTTGTCTCCGCCTGCATGACCATGGTCAATGTGCTCAACAGGCAGGAGGACGCGGCGCTGCTCAAGGAGGGCATGGCCATCGTGCTGCGCCTGCTGTCGCCGATTGCGCCGCACGTGACCCATCACCTCTGGCGGGAGCTCGGCTATGGTGATGATATCCTCACGGCTGGCTGGCCGCAGGTCGACGAGGATGCACTGAGGCAGGAGAATATCGAGATGGTCGTACAGGTCAATGGCAAGGTGCGCGCGAAGATAGAGGTCGCGGCGGGTGCCGACAATGCCACGGTCGAGCAGGCGGCCCGCGACAACCCGAACGTGCAGAAATTTGTCGGGGAGGCAACCATTCGAAAGGTCATCGTGGTGCCGGGCAAGCTGGTCAATATCGTGGCCCCGCAGCAGAAAAGCTGATGGGCATCCCGGCCCGGGGAATCATCCTCCTGCTACTGGCGACCCTGCTCGCCGGCTGCGGTTTTCAACTGCGCAATAGTGATGCGCTGGCACGGCATGCGCCTGTCACGATCACTGGACTCGACCGCTACGAGCCTCTCCATGCCCGGCTGCAGAACACGCTCAATGCAGCCGGTATCCCCTTTGTGCAGGACGAGACGCTTGCGAAATCCGTGATGAAAATTCGCGACCTGGGCGAGAGCCAGCGGGTCATCACGGTTGACAGCCGCGGCAAGGCAACCGAATACCTCTTCATCCGCAAGGTCGCTGTCAGCCTCTCAACCCCCGATGGCAGGCAGCTTGTCAGTGAGCACGAAGTAGGTGTCCGCCGCAACTGGATCGAGGTCGGCAAAACCGGGCTTGCCGCACGGCGCGAAGCATCAGAGCTGCGTGTCGAGATGCTCGAAGAGCTTTCCATGTCGATTCTGCGTGTCCTCGACTACTCCCTCAGATAAGCCGTGAAACTGCGTCCGGAACAGCTTCACGAACACCTCAGGAAAGGACCGGCCTCCGTTTACCTCGTGACAGGGGACGAGCCCTTGCAACTTCTCGAGGCGGCTGATGATATTCGTCGCTCTGCCAGGGAGCACGGCTACAGCGAGCGCCAGGTCATGGAGGCTGATCAAAGATTCGACTGGAACAGCCTTGGTCAGGAGGCAGACGCGCTGTCGCTCTTTTCCGAGCTCAGGCTGATCGATCTGCGCGTTCCGGGGGGCAAGCCCGGTCGCGAGGGTGGTCAGGCCATCTGTGACTATCTGGAACGTCCCGCAAGCGACACGCTGTTGCTCATCACGATGCCCAGGCTGGATGCATCCCGGCAGCGCAGCAAGTGGTTCAAGGCAATCGAGAAGAAGGGCGTGGTCGTCCAGGTCTGGCCTGTCAAGGCAGAGCAGATGCCCGGCTGGATCAAGAACCGTGCGCAGCATCACGGTCTGCAGCTCTCTTATGATGCTGCCCGGCTGCTTGCCCAGCACACAGAGGGCAACCTGCTGGCAGCAGCACAGGAACTCGACAAGCTGCGCCTCAATTATGGTGTTGGTAATCTCGGTATCGACCAGGTCATGGACTCTGTCTCCGGGCATGCGCACTACACGGTGTTCGAGCTGGTCGATGCAGCACTGGCCGGTGATACGGTGCGCGCTGTACGGATTATCCGGTCACTGCGTGCAGAGGGCAGCCCGCAACCGGTGGTGCTCTGGGCGCTCGGGCGCGAGGTTCGCCTGTTGGCCGAAATCGCCGAGGCGATGCAACTGCGTGAACCGCTGGCCGCGGTCTTCAGCAAGCATGGTGTCTGGAAAACGCGCCAGCAGGCTGTCACGGACTGCGTGCATCGAATCAGTCTCGCGCGCTGTCACCAGATGCTGCACCTGCTCGCCAGGATTGATGACACCATCAAGGGCCGGCCCGGGCTCGATCCCTGGCTGCAGATGGAGCAGCTGGTACTCAGAATGCGCCGCCAGCGCGTCGAAAGGCACCCCGGGGCAGGTTCACAGCCCTGAAGCTCCGGGGGTTCAGATCCCCAGGTTTGACCGAAAAACCCTGCAAGCCGTGTGTGCGCCGAATGGTTCTGCGGATGATACAAATGCGCATATCCAACCCGCGGTGCTAGAATTAGCGGTTACCCGATTGAACGACCGAATCTGATGACCGAGATAGCAAACCAGAATATCAGCAACGTTGCCGAATACATGCGGGAGAGCGGTGCGAAGGCCCGTGTTGCATCCCGACTGCTTGCCGCAGCTCCGTCAGCGCGCAAGGAATCGGCGCTGAACGCGATCGCCGATGATCTCGATGCGAACCGTGATGCCCTGATGGCCGCGAACAGCAAGGATCTCGAGGCCGGCAGGCTGAATGGACTGGACGCCGCATTACTCGACCGTCTCGAACTCAACGAGGCCCGTATCGACGGCATGATCGAGGGACTGCGACAGATTGCCGGGCTCCCCGATCCTGTCGGCGAAATCTTCGACATGAACTACCGCCCTTCCGGCATTCAGGTAGGGCGCATGCGCGTGCCGCTGGGTGTCGTTGGCATCATCTACGAGTCACGTCCCAATGTAACCGCTGATGCGGCCGCTCTCTGCCTCAAGTCGGGCAATGCGACCGTGCTGCGCGGCGGCTCTGAAGCCTTTCACTCGAACCAGGCAATCGCGGCATCGATTCACCGCGGCCTCGAAACTGCAGGGCTGCCTGCCGATGCTGTGCAGGTCGTGGCCACCACCGACCGTGCCGCCGTGGGCGCCATGATAACCATGCCCGAGTATATCGACGTGATCATTCCGCGTGGTGGCAAGGGGCTTATCGAGCGCATTTCGAAAGATGCACGCGTCCCTGTCATCAAGCATCTCGACGGCATTTGTCATGTCTACATCGACGATGATGCCGATCCGGACAAGGCTTTCAGGGTGGCGCTCAATGCCAAGACCCAGCGTTACGGGACCTGCAACACCATGGAGACGCTGCTCGTCTCGCAATCCATGGCGGGGGAAATCCTGCCGCGCCTGGCGGCAGCCTACGCCGGGAAGGGTGTCGAGCTGCGCGGATGCGGGAAGACGCAGGCCCTGATCGACTGCAAGGCTGCAGACGATGCTGACTGGGATACCGAGTATCTTGCCCCGATTCTGTCCATTCGCGTCGTTGACGATCTCGACCAGGCAATCGAGCATATCAACACGCATAGTTCGCAACATACGGATTCGATCATCACCGAGAGCTACACCAGGGCGCGCCGTTTTCTCGCCGAAGTGGATTCGAGTTCTGTCATGGTCAATGCCTCGACGCGATTCGCTGACGGCTTCGAATACGGCCTCGGTGCGGAGATCGGTATCTCGACCGACAAGTTCCATGCCCGTGGCCCGGTCGGTCTCGAGGGGCTGACTTCAGTGAAGTACATCGTGCTCGGTGACGGTCATATCCGGAGCTGAATTTTTTCGGAGCTTTCAACATGACAGACCAGGCACTAATTTCGCACGACATCATCGGGGAATTCACGAACCGGCTCGAAAGCCATTCTGTGTACGAGGCCGTCGACACTGTCGATACACTACGTCTCTTCATGGAGCATCACGTCTACTCCGTTTGGGATTTCATGTCACTCGTCAAGTTCGTGCAGTCCGAAGTCGCACCGGCGGGATCTCCGTGGTTCCCTCCTGCAGACGGGGAACTGGCGCGCTTCATCAATGATATCGTGCTCGAGGAAGAGAGCGATGCAATGCCCGACGGAACGGGCTATACGAGCCATTTCGAAATTTACCTCATGGCCATGGAGGAGATTGGCGCCGACACCTCTGCGGTCAGGGCATTAGTCGACACGGCACAACGCCAGGGGCTCGAAAAAGCCCTGGCCGGGACCAAAATACCGGAGCCGTCGCGCCGGTTTACGCGCCACACGTTCGCATTTATCCAGCCGGGCAAGCCGCACCTGGCTGCTGCCGCACTGGCACTGGGTCGCGAGCACATCATCCCGGGCATGTTTCGCGCCCTGCTTGCGAGAAGCGGCATCGGAAAGTAGCAGGCTCCTGTCTTTCACTACTACCTCGAGCGCGATATCGCACTTGATGGTGACCATCACGGGCCGCTGTCACTCCGGTTGCTCGATGCGCTTTGCGCCGACGAGCAGGCGGTTGCGGAAGCCATGACTGCCGCACGGCAGGCTGTCGAGGCGCGTCTCGCGCTCTGGGACGGCGTGCTGAAGGCCATTCATGCACGGGGCTTCGTGCCGCTCGCATCCAGCGCATGATCGGAGTCTTCGGCGGTACATTCGATCCGGTCCACAAC
>JARFQQ010000016.1 GCA_029287695.1 Gammaproteobacteria bacterium
GCCGTGCCGCTTGATAAAGGTCTGATAAAAAATCCCGGCTTCAGCCGCGGGGATTCAGGGTGCTGCATCCCCGCTTTCCTCCAGGTGGAGGGTCACACGCCACAGGTGATGGGTGAGTCTGTCGAGCCAGCGTAACGTGCGCAGCAGAACATCTCCTTCATCGGCGCTCACGCTGTCGTCTCCAACCATTCTGATGATCTTTTCGCGCAAGCCTTCTCGCGCGATGCTGACTGCGGCAGAGAGTTCGGCGCTGTCTCTCGGGAATGTCTCCTTCTTCCCCTTGCAGAGATTGGAGACGAGCGTCTTGAGCTGGGAAAAATGGAGTTCGAGTAACTTGCTTTCAGAGGCGCACTCGATACGCTCCTGCTGCTGCATTCTGCGAAGCAGTCGTTCCATGTGATCGAGGGCATGCAGGCTTGCCGTGAGCTGTTTCCAGTGAAAGCCTGTCTGATCGGTGATATGGATGTCATCGACAAAGGCGCGTGTCTGTTTCAGAGCTGTCTCAAAACGCTGTATCCTGGCTTCTGAACAGGCACTTGCTGTCTCCAGTTGTCCAGAGAGGCAGCAGGACATCTCCTGCAGGAGATGTCCCTGGGTGCGCCTGACTGCAGCCAGGGCCGCCTGGGGGTCCTGCAGCAGCATGCGGTCGAGGGGCGATGTCAGCGGATCTTCCTTCTCGCGGACCAGGGCCTCGATGAGTCGTGCAAACTGGCCTGCAAAGGGCAGTATCAGCAAGACACCCAGGCCATTGAAGAGAGAGTGGAAACCGACAAGAGCAAATTCCGGGTTCGTTTCAAAGACGCCCGCAAGCAACCTGTCGAGCACCAGCATATAGGGCGCAAGAATCAGGAGGGCCAGGAAAGCCGTCAGGATATTGTAGGCCAAATGCGAAAGTCCTGTGCGGCGTGCTCCGAGTGATCCACCAAGACTGGCAATGACTGCCGTCACTGTTGTACCAATATCCATACCGATGACCATGATGGCAGCCTGTTCGAAGTTGATCGCGCCGGTGGCCAGCACCGTCAGTGCGGTCGCAACACCGGCACTAGATGACTGTGTGACAAGTGTGATTGCCAGGCCGATACCGAGCAGCTTCAGCGTACCCGTCAATGTGTCATCGCCCGGGAAGTCTGCTGGCGTAATTTGCCCTTCGAGTGCGCTCATGCCTTCCTGCAGTGTTGCGATACCCACGAAGACAAGACCGAACCCTGCCAGTGAGAGCCCCAGCGAAGCGAGGCGACCGCGTGCGAACAGGCGCAGCAGAACACCAACGAATACAAATACCAGGGAAAGCAAGCCGAGCTTGAGTTTGAAACCGATCAGAGCCACGAGCCAGCCTGTGACAGTTGTTCCGAGGTTGGCGCCAAAGATGATGCCGAGAGCCTGTGAAAACCCCAGCAGACCAGCAGCGACAAAACCGATGGCTGCAACTGTCGTTGCACTAGAGGATTGCAGCAAGGCCGTTACCATGGCGCCTGTCAGGGCACCGGATGCCGGACTCGATGTGAACCTCGAGAGGATCTGTATCAGACGCCGGCCGGCAAGTGCCTTGAGGCCCTCGGTGAGAATGACCATTCCGAGCAGAAAGAGACCGAGGCCGCCGATAGCCGTCAGTATCCACTCATAGTGCATGCAGACTCCTGAAAGTTAATCCTGATTCATGCCGTGATCGGCCACCTGCAATCAATATAGCAGCACGGCCTCCACGGGATGGTGCGAAGAATCAGCTCACAGCCTGTTTTCAGGGCTGTCTGTTAATCATATACATGGCGGACCCTCTGACTTTTCCATGCGTATTATTGTTGAAGTGCCTTGAGCTGCGGGATTGTGAGTGGCGCAGGAATTGCCGGATCCCGCGGGATGGATGGAGACGGATAACTGTGACGGGTATCGGCCCGTCTTTTGTAAGGACAAGGCGGCCCCGGGCCCGCTTATTGCTGATCAGCAAAGAGTCCTTTCAACTCTGCCGCCCTGGCGCGAATCGCTTTTCGTTTCCTGGCGTCGAGTCTCTTGAGCATGCGCCACTGCATCGCTGCTCTCGGGTGATCGGCGAAGCGTTTCTCGTGCCGCATGAGGAAGTCCCAGTAGAGAGTCGTGAACGGGCATGCCTTGTCACCTGTCGATTGATCCGGCCTGAAGCGGCAGCCTGCGCAATAGTTGCTCATGCGCTGGATATAACGTCCCGAAGCTGCATAGGGTTTGGATGCCAGCAGTCCTCCGTCGGCATACTGCGACATGCCGAAGGTGTTCGGCAGTTCCACCCACTCGACCGCGTCGACATAGACGGCGAGATACCACTCGTGGATTTCGCGCGGCCGCACTCCGAGAAGCATTGCGAACAGGCCTGTCACCATGAGGCGCTGAATGTGGTGTGCATAGCCGTACTTCAGCGTCTGGCCGATGACCTGCTCCAGGCAGGCCATGTCAGTCTTGCCATCCCAGTAGAAGGCCGGTAGTGGCGCATTGGCATCAAGAGCGTTGCTGTCGAGATAGTCCGGCATTTCAGTCCAGTAGAGGCCGCGCACATATTCTCTCCAGCCGAGAAGCTGGCGCACGAATCCCTCGGCAGAGCTGATGGGCGCATCACCTCTCTCATATGCCGCGACAGCCCGGTCAATCACTTCGCGCGGCGAGAGCAACTTGAGATTCAGTGATGAAGCAAGACCCGAATGGTAAAGAAAAGCCTCGTCCTGCCACATGGCATCCTGGAACGGACCAAAGGCGGGTAGCCGATTAACGATAAAATCCTCGAGCTGAACGAGTGCCTGGTCCCGCGTCACGGGCCAGTTGAAGCTGACGAGTTCTCCGGGATTATCGGGCAAAATCCCGGAGACATCCTGCATGACCTGCTGTGTGATGGCATCGGGCTCAAACTCCGGCCAGCCCGGCAGGAGCCCCGGGCCTTGCTTGCCAAAATGCTTCCGGTTATCCCTGTCGAAATTCCAGTTCCCGCCGACCGGCTTGCCGTCCTCCATGAGGATGCCCAGACGCTGGCGCATGTGGCGATAGAAATGCTCCATGACCAGGCTCTTGCGTCCCTCTCGCCATTGCCGGAATTCATCCAGGCTGCAGAGAAAATGGCTGTCGGGCAGCAGGTGCAATTCGATGTTGCAGGTTCGGCAGACAGCACTGATCTCGTCCTGAACACCATGCTCGCCAGCTTCTGTCATGACCAGTTCCGTTACCCCGAGCTTCCGGATGAGCGATTTCAGCGCGGTCGAGAAGCTCCCGGCACTCGCTTCATCGATTCTCGTGTATTCGACCCTGAATCCGTTCGTCGCCAGCCATTCGGCGAAATGGCGCATTGCAGACAGGAAGAGTACCGTGCGCGCCTTGTGCGACCAGACGCGTTCTGACTCGTGGCGCACTTCCAGCATCGCCACAATGTCTTTCGCCTTGTCTGCCGAGAGCAGGGCAGGTGAGCGGTGATCGAGTTGATCGCCGAGTACAAGAATCAGTTTGCCGGTACGCATGACTTTTTCCTGTTTCGCCGGCAACGTTCGGAGCAGTAGAGGACCGCTTGCCAGTCCCTGCGCCAGCGCTTGCGCCAGTGGAATGGTTTCCCGCATGTGGCGCAGTCTTTTGCAGGCAGCAGATGTTTCTTATGCGTCATTGAAAAAAGGTTCCCCCGCGGTGAGTGTTGCTAATCGGCGTGGCCACCGCCGGTTTCCATGGCGTTCAGGAATGTTCCTGCTTTCGCGGCAGAATGCCTGGTGCCTTGACGAGCTGTCCTGCTGGCACCAGCGATCCGGTTCGACAATGCTGGCCAGTGCTTCGTTATCACGGACGCGCAGGTGCCGCTTGAACCAGACGACCCGGATCACGCCGCGTTATCCGATACCTGTATTGCCGAGAGCTGAAGGTAGGGTTTTGCCAGCTTTCCGATATCGAGAGTCGCACGCAGTCGTGACAGCAGCAGGTAAAGGCCGCCGAGTTTCCGGTGAAGGAAGAGGATATCCATTGGCGGGATGCGACTGTACTTGCTCTGAAGTCGCATCTCGCTGACGATTTCGCCCATTTTTTGCGCGAGGTCGGAACTGCCGAAACGATAGGGAGTGGTTGCGCGCAGTGGCTCGGTGGCCGTCCTCAGCAGCAGGAGTACGGCATCGGCATACCCCGCAGGATCTCCTTCGCCGAGATAGCCCAGCTGGCCGGCAGCATCCAGTATCGCCCGGTCGCTATCTTCCATGCAGGCGCCGAGCAGCAGGCGCATCGCGGCCCGCTTCTCCCGGTCGTGTTCGCGTGCTGCGCCAAAATCCAGCAACTGGATCCTCCCGGTTTCCTTCTCGTAGAGATGGTTGGCGAAATTGGGGTCTGTTTGTACCAGCCCCCAGTCGAATACCTCCCTGAAGGCGAGTTCGGTGAGGCGACGGGCCGCTTCATTTCGCCTGGCGGTCTCCAGCGTTTCGATGGTCTCGATCGGCTCGCCATGCAGGAACTCCATGGTGAGGATGCGTTTCGAACTCAGTTCTTCGACAACGGCCGGGACAACGAACCTCTCATCCTCTTCGAGGAAGGCGTGGAAGCGCTGCAGGAGTTCTGCTTCGTGCACGTAGTCGGCTTCGTGGTAGAGTTGCTGGCGCGCTTCATCGAGCAGGGGAGCAAGATCAAGGCCATCCGGCAGAACGCCAGAGAGTTTCAGCAGCATGGCAACGTTGCGAATGTCGCTGTCGATGCTCTCTTCGATACCCGGATACTGCAGCTTGAGCGCGACATCGCGTCCGTCCTTGAGACGCGCCTTGTGCACCTGTCCGATGGAGGCTGCTGCGATGGGCGTGAAATCAAAACGCTCGAAGGCTTGCTTCCACTGCTTGCCGAGTGATTCATCGAGGACTTGCGCGACTTGCCCGAGCGGCATGCGATGCGCATCCTCACGCAGTCTGGTCAGGATTTCGCCGAGTTGCGGAGGCAGGATCTGGCCGCTGTCCATGGAGAGAAGCTGGCCGATCTTCATGGCCGCGCCGCGCATCTCCGAAAGTCTCTCCGCCAGGCGTTTCGCATTGGCCGGCGTCAGTAAAAGGTCGCCGAGTGCTGGCCGGTTGCCGCTGGCGAGCTGGCGTGCGCCTTCACCGACCATCCCGCCGACCATGCCGCCGGCAAGTCGACCGAGCTGGGAAAAGCGGCCGAGGCGGGAAGAGGGTATGCGTCGTTCTCTGCTCATGGCTGATGCCTCTCTGTGGCAGTCGAACAGGTCCCTTCCTTGCACTGGCGCTTGAGCCGCCAGCTTGCGAATCGGTTGTATACCCTGTCCGTGATCGGAAGCAGTCCGGCGCGGCGCAGGATGCCAGAGAGCATTCGCCATCCCGGAAAATGCGACCATAGCTCCGCAAAGGCCCAGGCGCCTGTTTGCCAATTGCCCTCGCTGTCACGGACATGAAATCTCTGCATGGCGTCATCATGGCTGACACCGAATCTGGATTCCGTGTCAGGCTCTCGGCTGATGTCGATCCATTGCAGCTTTTCAGAGGCAGCCTGGCGGCGGTAGAAAGCGATCTCGCGGCTGCACATCGGGCAGCTACCGTCGAACAGCACGACGGGGAGCGCCTGTCCTGAAGCAATCTTTGTGGTGCTCGTTGTCTTGTATTGAGTGTTCATGGCGCGTACTCAGGCGAATTTCCTGATGGAACTCATGCCGCCATCGGCATGTAGTACCTGGCCGCTGATCCAGCCGGAATCCTCTGACAACAAAAAACTTGCCAGAGCTGCCAGCTCAACGGACTCACCGATGCGCTCCAGCGGGTGGCGTGCTGCAGCAGCTTCGCGCTGCCGTTCCGTGCGCAGCATACCGGATGCCAGCGGTGTGTCTGTCAGTGAGGGCGCGATGGCATTGAACCTGATTCGGGGTGCATACTCGGCAGCCAGCGATCGTGTGAGTCCCTCGACTGCCCCCTTGGCGGCCGCAACGCTTGCATGCATCGGCATGCCGGTCGAAACCGCAACCGTCGAGAAGAGAACGACGCTGGCTTGCGGTGCGGCCTTCAGCGCCGGCATTGCAGCACGCAGTACACGCACTGCGCCCTTGAGGTTAATATCCAGGTCCTCCTCGAAATCGTCCATGGAGAGCCTTTCGAAGGGTTTGAGTCGAATGGTGCCGGGGCAGTAGACAAGCCCGTCGAGGCTTTCCGGAAGAAAATCGTCGGGAAATGCTTCCGACGCCTGCCAATGACGATGTCTGGACGGGACGTCCGGTTCCGTTTCGCGACTCGTCGTCCAGAGCTCTGCGGTGTCGGCGTGTTTTTCGGCGATAGCCTGACCGATACCTTTTCCTGCACCGGCAATAAGAATCTTTTTCATGAATTTCTACCTTTGTGGCGTCAGGTGCCACTGTACAAGCAATGAACGACTGTTTTCTAGACTAAACCAATACAATATGTGAACATTTTGCCCGAATTTGGCTGATATTGGCCGAATACAACCAATATTCTTCATATTGAACAGGAAAAATTGTGATGAAAACTGTACAAAAAACACTGATTGCAACTGCTCTTATCGGACTCACCGGCGCGGCCATGCAAGCGCAGGCCTATTCCACCATGAGGGGCAACTGCCAGCCGGGATATGGCCCGCATCCCTACTATGGGCCCTACGGACAGCCGATGCCACCGGCGTATCGCGCTCCGATGATGCGTCCTCCCATGCGGCCGATGCCCTACCCGCAGCGTTATCGCCAGCCGATGCAGCGGCCACCGGTTCAACAGCAACCGGCCGTGCAGTCATCTGCCGGGCAGACTTCACAGTCAGAGAAGCCTGCTGCAGTGATGGATTCGGCATCGGTCTCCATCAGCCAGATGCAGTTCCAGCCGGCGCGCGTGGTTGTCAGGAAAGGCGGGACCGTGACCTGGAACCAGGCCGATGCCATGCCCCATACGGTCACGGCGCGAGACGGAAGTTTTGCTTCGCAGCAGCTTGGTGCCAACCAGAGCTTCAGCCAGGTGTTCGACAAGCCCGGCACCTACAGCTACTACTGCAGCCTGCATCCCTCCATGCAGGCGGTCGTCGAGGTTGTGGAGTAGGGATGTTTCAGGGCCTGCGCGGCGCAACCTGGTGAAACTGGTCGAGGTAATCTGCCTTCCACCAGTTTCATGTGATCCGGCATTCCTCCACGCTTGTAAAAGCGGTAGCGATAGACCAGTACGCAGATGTATCGCGGCGGTTTTCGGGGGAAGCGGTTGTCCAGTCAGCAGGCCACTCATCCCAATCCATGAAGAAGGCATGGCAGTGAAACCTTTGTTATGCGCGGGTGGAAGCATAGAATAGAGCGCAAAGACGAATCAGGATCTCTCCATGAAAAAAGTGACCGTGATCGGATCGGGTTTCGCCGGTCTCACCGCCGTCAAGCAGTTGCGTAAGCTCGACTCGACACTCGAGATTACACTGGTCTCTCCGGACCCTGTACTTCAGTACTACCCGAGCCTCATCTGGGTGCCTGCGGGACTGCGCAAGCGCGAGGATATCCTGATCCCGCTGGATAAATTCTTTCGCAAGATGCGAGTCAATTATCACCGTGCGAATGCAACCGGTTTGCGTGAAAGCGGGCGCATTCTCGAAACGGATAACGGCGAGATCGCCAACGATGGCCTGATCATCGCGTCAGGCGGACGTTTCATCAAGAAACTGCCCGGTATCGAGCACGCCATCACCCCCTGTGAAGGTATTGATGCAGCAGAACAGATTCGCGACCGCCTGAAAGCCATGCAGGG
>JARFQQ010000044.1 GCA_029287695.1 Gammaproteobacteria bacterium
AAAAAACCCGGCACATCAGGCCGGGTTTTTTTCTGCATGGGATCTCTAGTGGTACGTTCTCAGTTGCCCGACGAGCCTGCCCTGGATGCGAACACGGTCGGGTGAGTAGTGCATTGGCTGCATCTCGCTGTTGGCGGGGTGCAGCGTGACCTCGCCCGGTTTTTGCTCGATGCGTTTCAGGGTGACCTCTGACTCATCGACGAGTGCGACCACGATCTCGCCGTTGCGCGCAGTAGAGGTCTGCTCGATGATGACAAGGTCGCCGTCGAGGATGCCTTCCTCGATCATCGAATCGCCACTGACCGACAGAAGGTAACAGTTTTCACGATCGCCTGTTATCCATGCCGGGATCTGCATGCGCTGCTGGTCTGTCACGGCTTCGAGAGGTTGGCCAGCTGCGATTTTACCGAGAAACGGGAGGCCGTCGGAAGGAGGCTCGTCAAAGTTTGCACCCTCGGGCCGGGTCAGGCGGATGCCGCGGCGCTGGCCGTTCATGGGTTCGACAAGCCCTGCCTCGATGAGCGCCTGGACCTGCTTGTGCATGGAGCCGCGGGAACTGAGGTTCATGGCCTTGCAAAGTTCTGACAGAGTCGGGGGGTGCGGAAATTGCTGCGCGTTCTCGACGAGAAACTCGTAGATTTCCTGCTGTCGTCTGGTCAGTGTGGTGCTCATCGGGATCTCCCTCCCTGTTCTTGGCAGGTTCTATTGTAGAACATGTGAAGAACCTCTGCCAGCCCGTCCCTGGCTCCCTAGACGATGATGCCGGCCATCACCTTGCGGCCTTCGCTGACGAGAACATTGTAGGTGCGTGCAGCAGCAGCGGAATCCATGATCTCGACACCGATTTTGCATGCCAGCAATTCGGCATAGTTCTCGATGTCGGGAAATTGCTGTTGAGGGCCGGTTCCAAGCAGCAGGATATCGGGCTTGAAGGTGAGAATATCGGCCAGATGACCGGCACCCAGATCGGTGATGCTTTCGATCTTCCAGGCAATGCATTTCCCGGTGTGTATGAGAATGCTCCGGCGCCAGGTTTCACCGCCGACATCGATCTCTCCCGGGCGATAGGCGCTGATGAGCAAAGCGTTGCTTTTGTCCTCGCTAAATTTCATTGGATCTGTTGCTGTAGTGCCTGATTTACGGTAGCTTGTCGCGTTTCAGTTTATTGTAGCAAGAGGTCTCTGTGTCCACGTCCGAAATGGAAGAGTTCCGCCGTATCAAGCGACTGCCGCCATACGTTTTCGCGATCGTGAACGAACTCAAGGCGAAAGCGCGGGCTCAGGGCGAGGACATTATCGACTTCGGCATGGGTAACCCGGATCAGCCAACCCCGAAGCATATCGTCGAAAAGCTCGTTGAGGTTGCGCAGCGTCGTGACACACATCGCTACTCGCAATCGAAAGGGATTCCGCGCCTGCGCCGCGCGATCTGCAACTGGTACAAGGATCGCTACGATGTGGATCTCGATTTCGAGACAGAGGCCATCGTCTCGATCGGTTCGAAAGAGGGGCTCGCTCACCTGGCGCTGGCTTGCCTGGGCCCGGGTGACTCGGTCCTTGTCCCGAACCCGGCCTATCCAATCCACCCCTACGGCTTTGTCATTGCCGGTGCGGACGTCCGCCACGTGCCACTGGTTCCCGGGGTCGACTTCTTCGAGGAGCTCGAGAAGGCAATCGTTGAATCCTGGCCGCGTCCCAAGATGCTCGTGCTCAATTTTCCGGGCAATCCGACGACCCAGTGCGTGGATCTCGATTTCTTCGAGCGTGTGGTTGCCATCGCCAGAGAGCACAATATCTGGGTGATCCATGATATCGCCTACGCGGACATCGTTTTCGACGGCTACAAGGCGCCGTCTGTCCTGCAAGTACCGGGGGCAAAGGAGATTGCGGTCGAGTTTTTCTCGCTTTCGAAAAGCTACAACATGCCGGGATGGCGCGTCGGCTTCATGGTCGGCAATCCTGTCCTCGTTTCGGCGCTCGCAAAGATCAAGTCCTACCTCGACTACGGCACCTTCACGCCGATCCAGGTCGCCGCGATCGCGGCGCTGGAGGGTCCCCAGGAGTGCGTGATGGAGATCCGTGACATGTACCAGAAACGCCGTGATGTGCTTTGCGACGGACTCAATGCACTCGGCTGGCAGGTTGAGAAGCCCAGGGCGACCATGTTTGTCTGGGCGAAGATCCCGGAAGCCTACCAGTCCATGGGGTCGCTCGAGTTTTCCAAGAAGCTGATTACCGATGCAAAGGTTGCTGTTTCACCGGGCATCGGCTTTGGCCAGCACGGCGATGACCATGTGCGTTTCAGCCTGATCGAGAACGAGCATCGCACACGCCAGGCGTTGCGTGGCATCAAGGATATGTTTCGAAAGGACGGCATTTTTTCCTGAGGAGTTGATTTTGAAAACTGTAAACATCGGATTACTGGGGCTTGGAACAGTCGGCGGCGGCACCCTCAATGTACTCGTCAGGAACGCTGACGAGATCAGCCGGCGTACCGGAATGGAGATCCGGGTGCATTGCGCGGCGGCCAAATCCTATGACCCGAGCGGACTTGATGGCCTTGAGAGTGTCAC
>JARFQQ010000047.1 GCA_029287695.1 Gammaproteobacteria bacterium
CCGAAGTAGGCTGCTTCGATCAGTCGCCAGACGTAGACAAGGGCCAGCAGCGAACCGATGAGGATCAGGACGGCAATTGGCCAGAGATTCTGCTCGAGCGTTGCCAGTACCAGGTACCACTTACTCACGAAACCCGCAGTCGGTGGCACGCCGATGAGGCTCAGACCGCCGATCGCGATTGCAGCCATGGTCCAGGGCATGCGCCTGCCCAGGCCGGCAAAATCACGCAGTGTCACTGCTCCAATGCGGTAGGCAACTGCACCGAGAGCCAGGAAGAGTGCGCCTTTCATCAGGGCATGGTTAAAAATATGCAGGATCGCCGCCCCGACGCCTGTTGCTGAAGCAAGCCCGATCCCGAGCAGCATGTAGCCGATTTGCGCAACGCTCGAATAGGCCAGCATGCGTTTGACGTCATGCTGAAACACCGCCACCAGTGATGCCGACAGAATACCGATGAGGCCGAGCGCGATGAGGATAATGTCGAGCGGCATCTCACCCAGCGAAAAATCGGCGCCGAAAACTTCCAGCATGAAACGCAGCATGACGTAGACGGCAACCTTGGTTGCAGTCGCTGCCAGAAAGGCCGTCACGGCCGACGGCGCATAGGCGTAGGCATTGGGCAACCAGAGATGCAGCGGGAACATCGCCAGCTTCAGCCCGATACCGACTGTAAGGAAGGCGAAGCCGGCGCGCACCGTTCGCGTATCCGACACCTCCGGCAGGCGTGCGGCAAGGTCGAGCATGTTGAGCGTGCCGGTCATCATGTAGAGGAAACCGATGCCGATCAGGATGAAGGTCGCACCGATTGTCCCCATCACGAGATACTGGAAAGCCGCGTTGAGCGCCCTGCGATCCTTGCCCATGCTGATCAGTGCGTAAGATGCCAGCGACGAGATCTCGAGGAAGACAAAGATATTGAATGCATCGCCCGTCGCGACGATGCCGACAAGCCCGGCAAAGGCAAGCATGAGGGAGGCATAGAACCGCGCGATCCGTTGCTTCGGGATTTCTTGCGCGACACTCTCTTTCGCAAACAGCATCACCAGTGCGGCCATGGCTGTCACGATCAGCAGCACGTAGGAGGCGAGTATGTCGATGCGGTATTCGATCCCCCAGGGCGGAGGCCAGCCGCCAAGCTGGTAGGTCAGTGTGCCGGAGTTGGCGACCGAAAGCGCGAGCGCCACCGCCGAGGCAAAACTCAGCCAGGCTGCAGCCAGTGCGATGACCCAGGCTGCGCGCGGCCTGTCGACGAGCACGCAAAGCGGTGCTGTCATCAACGGGATGATAACAACGAGGACCGGAAGATGGTCGACCAGGGTCACTCGCTGCTGTCCTGCGGGTCGTCTTTCTCCATGGAGAGCGCCTCGTCATCAGCCAGGTCGAGGGCATGGATCTCGTCTTCCTCGATAGAACCATAGGCTTCGTGAATACGCACCACCAGTGCAAGGCCGACTGCGGTGGTCGCCACACCAACGACGATCGCCGTGAGTATGAGCACATGTGGCAGTGGATTCGAGTAAATGAAGACACCCTCTGTGACGATCGGCGCCTGGCCACCACTGAGGTTCCCCATGGTGATATAGAGGATAAAAACCGAAGCCTGGAAAAGGCCGAGCCCGACGAGCTTCTTGACAAGATTCCCTTGCGAGATGACAACGTAGAAGCCCGCCATCATGAGGAAGACGACGACCCAGTAGTTGAAAAGGCCCGGTATCTCAATCATGACGGCGCTTCCTTCCGGAAAGGGCATAGAAAATCGAGAGCACAATGGAGAACACGGTAATGCCGACTCCCAGCTCCACAAGCAGCACGCCGAGATGCTGTCCCTGCACCGGGTCTGCGGACAGCGCCGAGTAATCGAGGAACGGCTTGCCTGCCAGCATGGAGAAGATACCGACACCGCCGTATAAAAGAACACCGAGTGCGGCCAGACGGGGAAGCCAGTCGGCCGGCATCACGCCGCGGGCGTTTTCCGCACCGAAGACCATCTCGTAAAGAATGAAGCCCGTCGCAAAGATCACACCGGCCTGAAAGCCGCCGCCGGCACCGAAGTCCCCATGGAATTGCACGTAGAGTGCATAAAGAAGAATCAGCGGAATAATCAGCTTTACCACGGTCTTGAGCACCACCTGTTCATGCATGCTACCGGACTCGACAGGGGTATTCGTCTCCTCACGGAATCCCAGTAGCAGGAGAACCGCCAGCCCCGCAGTGAAGATAACCAGGGTTTCACCAAAAGTGTCGTAGCCGCGATAGCTCGCCAGGACGGCCGTGACGATGTTGGGCATGCCAACCTCACCTGCGGCCTCTTGCAGGTAACGCGGAGCGACGTGCTTGTGTACAGGAGAAGTTGGATCCCCGAGCAGCGGAGCATCGAGCGTAGCGTAGACCAGCGCCGCGCCCGTGACGCAGACCACGAGAAGCGAGAGCAGCGGGCTGTGCCGTGGCGGCGCCTCCCAGCGCCGCGTGAGTCGCAAGCTCGATAGCAGAAGCACAGTGGTGACACCGGCACCGACGGCGGCCTCGGTGAAGGCAACGTCGACAGCGTCAAGATCCATGAAGAGAACAGCCGTCAGCAGGCTGTAGACACCAAAAAGAATGACCACGCCGAAGAGATCGCGCATGCGAATCGCTGCGACAGCAATGAGCACGAGAAACCCCAGCAAAGTGACGTCAATCAGCTGTTCGATGGGGAATCTCCTTCCGCGGTCTCCGCATCTGTCACCAGGGGCTTTTGACCACCCGTCAATGTTGCCTTGGCCATGGCCTGCGTTGCAGTGGGATTGGTCGCAAGGATAAACACCAGGATCATCAGGACCTTCACAAGATCCAGCGACCACTCCATCCGGAGCATGAGGCCGCAAAGAAGCAGGGGCGCCGCGAGCGTTTCAGTGACACCTGCTGCATGCACGCGTGAAAAAAAGTCCGGCATGCGCAGCAGACCGACACCTCCGGTGATGCAAAGAAACCCGCCGGCCAGCAGAAAAATGGCGCTTGTCCACTCCAGCAGCAGGTTCACGAGGCACCCTCCGACTCCTGTTTTTCAGACAGGTTTCTGCTCTCGAAAAAGCGCATGACCGCAATAGTGCCGATGAAGTTGACCATCGCATAGAGCAGCGCGACATCGAGATAGCTGTGCCACGAAAGGGCATGCCCCCCAAGCGCGATCAGCAGAACCGTCTTCGTGCCAAAGGAGTTGGCAGCAAGCATACGGTCATACTCTGTGGGCCCGAGGAATGCTCTCACCAGGGCAAGGGCCATGGTGACGAGGATTGCAATAGTGGCAGCAGTCAGCATGGCTTCAAACTCCGAGACGCTTGATGCGCGCCTCCATCTCCCCCTTTCTGAGTTCCTCGATTCCCTCTGGCGTGAGACTGTGAATCATGAAGTGGTCCTCGCGGACATCCGTTGTCAGCGTTCCCGGGGTCAGGGTGATGGAGTTGGCATAGAGCGTCTTTTCGAGGGGCGTGGAAACATCTGTATCGAGTCGCTGCCAGCTCGGGCGAATAGGCAGTGAGGGATGCCAGATACGACGCGCAACATCAATGTTGGACAAGATGACCTGCCAGAGCAGCCAGCCGAAGTAGCGCATGGTCCTGATGCTCGGGCGGAATATACCGGGCTCCCCGTCACGTCTGTCCATGCGGACCAGGAGCAGGGTGACGAGCAGGGAGGAGAGCGCACCGAAAATCAGGATGAACAGCTCCCCGTGCCCCGAGAGAAGCAACCAGAAAAGCGCCAGGAAGGCCAGGA
The DNA here is from genome assembly GCA_029287695.1 of Gammaproteobacteria bacterium. Classification (GTDB taxonomy): domain Bacteria; phylum Pseudomonadota; class Gammaproteobacteria; order Chromatiales; family Chromatiaceae; genus Sva-25. The sequence continues at coordinate 3,754 of JARFQQ010000047.1, forward strand.
TAGAGAGATAATGCATTTTCATTTTTCTGCGCTGTCCCCGTTCAGAAGGTTCCAGCATCACCACCCGCGCAGGATTGCGCAGCCGGTTCAACCAACCAGGTGACACCTTGAAGTCTGCATAAAAGGGGAGTGGCTGCATGGAGGCAGGCGCCACATGAAGGCATCCTCTCTCACCTCCCTCCTTCTCCCCGGAATTGCTCTTCCAGAGCTTATTTTCCCGAAGCCGGCTCACATCCTCGTTAACAACTTTGATGCACTGCAATAATAGTCATCCGGCCAGATGCCGTAAAGCCCCGATTATTCAGCAGGTTATTCCGGCCTTCTCCCGACTGCAGACCGGGGCCGGACATCCCTTTCTTCC
>JARFQQ010000101.1 GCA_029287695.1 Gammaproteobacteria bacterium
AGATGTGTATAAGAGACAGGGAAAGGAGAGCATGTTGTGCTTGTCGTAGACCTTCTTCATGAGCTCCATGCCACCGCCGTAGTAGAACCAGCCGTACTGCTCGGGTGCGGTCATGCCGAAAGGCATGGTCGTGAAGAAGAGGGTGTTCGGATCCTTGCCTTTCCAGTAGTAGGAGGCCGAGTGTCCCATGTCGTACTGGCCGGCCTTGACCATGTCAAAGATGCCGAACGGCGCCTTGTGCTTGTTCTTGGAATCGATGGTGATCTTGAGGCGTCCGTTGGACATGGTTTCGGCCATTTTCGCCATGTTCTTTGTGGCGTCGCCGAAAATCGGGAAATTCGGCGGCCAGGTCTCTGCCAGTTTCAGGCGGTAGACCTTGTCGTCTGCGGCCAGTACCGTGCTGCTGGTCAGGGCAAACACTGCTGCAAGCAGCAGCGTTTTGGTCATCTTGAAGAGTTTCACGTGGTTATTCCTCCAGGTTGTGGTGAGCGGATACTGGCGGTGCACCTGTGTATCGCTTATCCTGTCGTTTTTATTGAGACAGGCTCAGGATGAAAACACGCTCTCCGGGGGGTGTCAATCTTTTGCCCTGTAGTGAACCATTGTTGAAAACGCTTCTCTAATCAGGGTAATTACTACACTGCTCATCAAAAAAGGAGTAACCAGAGGATGCACTCAAAAACCCTCATCAGCCTCGCGCTTGCAGCGGTCATGACCACAGGATGTCTGTCGGAGGATGACCCGAATCGCCGGGCAAAGATCGGTGCTGTCACCGGCGCCATCGCCGGCGCGGTTATCGGTAACAATGTCGGCGACGGCAGCAGCACCAACAGGGTAATCGGCGCCATTGTCGGCGGACTGGCCGGTGGTGCCGTAGGCAACTACATGGACAAGCAGGCACAGGAACTCGAGAGAGCGCTCGAGGATGAACTGCGGGCCGAGTATGTGACCCTCGAGCGTCTCGACAGGGACACCATCAAGCTCAGCCTCAGCAGCGAGGCATCCTTTGATGTTGACAGGTCCGTCGTCAAGCCGGCTTTCAAGCCCGCGTTGCAACGCGTTGCCGATGTCATGAGACGCTATGACCAGACCGTTGTCCATGTTGTCGGCCACACAGACAGCACAGGATCGACAGCCCATAACCAGTCGCTGTCCGAACGCCGTGCAGAATCCGTTGCCGCCAACCTGCGTTCACAGGGAGTATCCGGTAACCGTCTCTACACCAGCGGACGCGGCGAGAGTGAGCCGCGCGCCACGAACTCTACGGCAGAGGGGCGCAAGTTGAACCGTCGCGTTGAGCTCTTTATCAACGCTGTCGTTTCGGGACAGGAGAACGACGCCTACCGCTCGCCTTACTGATTTCGGAGCATTCCCCGGCCGGGGTCTCTCCGACCCCGGCCTCCCTTTCAGCTGCTCTGATCAGGCGGCAACCAGCCGTCATCACCGCACGCTAATCCAGTCACCGAATATCTCCCGCATTTCGTTGCGCCCTGCGAACTTGCCGCCACTGCAGAAGGTGTAGCCGTTGCGGCAGATCATCTTGCGGACAACGGGCTGGCGGGTTGACTGCAGCCGGTAGTGGGTTTCGTAAAAGCGATCACCGCAGTCAATGGCGCCGAACGGCATGGCGGGCATGCCGCTCAGTTCATCACGGACGATACGGGCATTGGCGGAGGTGACCACGAAGGTATCAGCGAGGACGCGTTGCGGCGATTCGCTGACGGTGTTGATCTCGAGCTCGCAGTGCCAGTCAAAAAGGTTTTTGGCGGGCTTCGCGCGTCCATGCTGGAAGATCACGCGTGCCTGGTTCGCGGGCACCATGACGTCCCGATGCAGTTCAAATGCCTGGATGCCGCCCGTTGCGGTTCCTCTCTGCGGCGCGCTGCAGCCTGTCAGTATCAATATGCCCGTGATGAGAACAAGAGAGATAAGTTTCTGTTTCATCGGCTTCCTCCTGCGTGTCCGGCCTTTGTGACTATAAGCAGCTGCAACTGCTCCAGACAAGAGCCTGGCAATCGAAGTGACATTCCGGCGTTCTGTTGTAGACTGTCCGGATCATTACAGACAGGATTCGCTGATGCATCCGACTTTCCGCAAATCTGTTATCGCGCTACTGGCATTGCCGGTATCTGTTCTCCTGCTCGCCGGCTGCTCAGGCAAGACCGACGATGTCCGGCTTGTTCTCTGCAAGGAGGTCACCGACCGGTTGCTGGCCGATATGCGCCCGATCGAATGGACAGCGAACAGCGAGCGCATCAATCGCCCTGCCTTTGCCGTCATCGAGCTTGAATTCAGCACCGGCGGGCAGCAGGAAGGCAGCTCCATGACATCGGAATGCTACTTTGCCTATGAGGCTGTCGAGGAGAACGTCATGACGCATGTCGATGAGCTGTCTGCCTACTCAACGCTTCCGTACAGGATGACCATCGATGGAAATGAGGTTCCGAAGCAGATACTGCAGAAAGCCGTGAGTGAAGAACAGATCGAGGGCCTTGCGGAATTCATGGATAAAATTAGCGGGACGTCGCGCAAGCTGCTGTCAGAGTGAACAGACTCCACATCCTGTCTCAGTAACCGAAGAACAACGTTGAAAATCCGCACACCCCCTCTCTCGCTCTACATTCACATCCCCTGGTGTGTGCGCAAGTGTCCTTACTGTGATTTCAACTCCCATGCGGGCCAGCCCGATGAAGAGACCTATGTCGAGGCGCTCCTGGCCGATCTCGCCTCGGAAACATCCGGTGTGTCAGACAGGAGCGTCAGCTCGATCTTCCTTGGTGGTGGCACGCCGAGCCTTTTCTCTGCGGGCGCCATCGACCGGATTCTTGCGGCCGTGCAGGAGAATTTGCAACTTGCGGATGATGTGGAGATCACGCTCGAAGCCAACCCGGGCACGGTCGATGCCGGCCATTTTGCGGGTTACCGGACAGCGGGTGTGAACCGCCTTTCCATCGGCGTACAGAGTTTCGACGACACCATGCTCCAGCGGCTGGGTCGCATTCACTCCGCGAAGCAGGCGCACGAGGCATTCCGGGTCGCTCGCGCGGCAGGGTTCGATAACATCAATCTCGATCTCATGTACGGACTGCCCGGCCAGTCCACAGGGATGGCTGTCGACGACCTGCGACAGGCCATCGACCTCGCTCCGGAACACCTCTCCTGGTACCAGCTGACGCTCGAGCCGAACACCGCATTCCAGGCCGAGCCGCCTGCGGCCATGCCGGGGGAGGACCTGCTCGGCGAGATCGCGGAGAGCGGTGTTCAGCTGCTCGCCGGCGAGGAGTATCTTCAGTACGAGGTCTCTGCCTACGCAAAGGCTGGCGGTCAGTGCCGGCACAATCTCAACTACTGGCAATTCGGCGATTACATCGGTATTGGCGCCGGTGCTCATGCCAAGCTGACGGTTGCTGAAGATGGCGTCATGCGTCGCCGCAAGGAGCGCCATCCCGGGCGCTACATGGAACGCGCGCTCGCAGGCAGTGCACTCTCGGGCGAGGATCGCTTGCAGGATGATGATCTGCTCATGGAGTTCATGCTCAACGTACTCCGCCTCAACGAAGGGGTTCCGGCTGGCTGGTTCGAGCAACGCACGGGACTGTCGCTGGCTGCAATCGGACAGCGGCTTGCGCTGGCACGCGCACAGGGTCTGCTTGACCGAGACGAGAGCCGCATTCGCCCGACCGCACTTGGCAGGCAGTATCTCAATAACCTGTTGCTGCTTTTCAGTTGAAAGGGGCTTTTCCGGCTGTGCTGCCTTGACAACCAACCCCCCGAGGCAGTCTACTTCGGTCCTTCACTGAAGGACCAAGATACTCATACCATGTGGCGCAAGTTATTTCCGCCGAGATGGCGTCACCGCAACCCGGCGATCCGTGCCGAAGCCGTCAGCCTGCTTGATGCGGATGATCCAAACCTGCATCAGGTTGCATTGAAAGACGCGGATGCCGGTATTCGCCGCATTGCTGTCCGGCGACTGCAGCGGCTCGATCTTCTGCTTGAACTCGCCTCTGAAGACCGGGATGAATCCGTACGCCAGTCAGCAAGGCGCAAGGCCTGGCAACTGCTGGCGGGCGAGGAAGGTGATATCAGCGAGGAAGAAGCTGCCACGACCCTGAACAAGAGACAGGATCCCGAGATGGCCGAATATCTCGTGCAACACGCGGGATCAAGGCAGGTGCGGCGCCTGGCTCTGACGATGCTCGACAAGCCGGCACTCCTTGCCGGAATTGCCCTGAATGACAGCGACAAGGACATCAGGCTCGAGGCACTCAGGGCGATTGACCGGTTGCCGACACTGGAACGTATTGCGAAAGAGGCGCGTGGCAGGGACAAGCGCGTCGCACGCATGGCGCGCGAGATGGCCGATGGCCTGCGCGAGCAGCAGGAACGTCCCGCGAAACAGCAGAAGCTTGTTGAACAGATGGAGACCTTTGCGGGCCTGCAGCAACCGGACCAGACGGCTGTCCTGCGCCTGGAGTCTGAATGGGAAGCACTGCAACCGGATGCGGATGCAGTGCTTGT
>JARFQQ010000134.1 GCA_029287695.1 Gammaproteobacteria bacterium
GTTGTTGCTGTTCGGTGCTCTCATCGAGGCCGGTTACCTCTTCCGCTGGTTTGGTTACGCCATCAAGCGCGATGTGCCGGACTCTCTTCCCGCAAGGTCAGTCGTCAAACGTATCGCCGTCTTCTGTGCTGTTATCGCAAGCTGGGGACTGGGCTACCTCTGGGGAGAACTCTCGCCACACACCAATCTTCTGCTGGCGCCCTCGTTTCTGTTTGCACTGCTCTTTCTGCCACTGGAAATCCTGCCAGCGCGCATCAAGAACCTGATCGCGATCGGCGGGCTGCTGACCTGGTTCGGTATCAGTTATCCCTCTTACGACCCGCTACAGCTGATCTTCGCCCTGATCATGCTCGGTGGTGGCGCGGTGATCCTGCTGGCGAGCTTCCAGACCACCGGGAAACGTCCTGGCTTCTATCCATCGGCAATGCTGATGTATGCCGGCCTGTCGATGCTGATCGTGGCCGAGGACTCGTTCAACTTCTTCGCTGCCTGGGAGATGCTGACACTTGGTTCCTACTTCCTGATTCTTCGCGGTCGTGACTCCGAGCCGCATGCCCTCTCCTATCTGGTGTTTTCGCTTGGAGGGGCCTTTCTGATCCTCGCGGGCTTTGCACTTGCCGGGCAGGGATCGTCCGGATTCACCCTCACGTCATTGGGTGCACTGACTGACCCGCTCGCTCCCTGGGTATTCCTTCTGCTCGCGACAGGCTTCATGACCAAAACCGCTGCGATTGGACTGCACATCTGGCTACCTGGCGCGCATGCCGAGGCAGAGACCGATGTTTCACCGATGGTCTCCGGCATCCTCCTCAAGGCCGGACTGTTCGGCCTCTTCGTATTGCTCATCAACATGGGCCGGCAGCACCTGTATGGCATTGATTTGACCCACGCAATGATGTGGATCGGCGCCCTCTCCGCCTTGCTCGGCAACCTGATGGCAGCTTTTCAGGAAGATGCCAAGCGACTGCTTGCCTACTCGTCGATCGGACAGATGGGTTACGCCTTGTTCGGCCTGGCGCTGATGAATCATCTCGGCTGGCTAATGGCGCTGATGTTCGTGGTCAACCACTACATTTATAAATCAATGCTGTTCCTTTCGGTGGGTGGCATCGCCAAGCGCACCGGCACACGCGCCATGTACCAGATGGGCGGTCTGATCACCCTGATGCCACTCTCTTTCATCGCAGTGTTAATCGGCATCATCGCCATGTCCGGTGTGCCGCCGCTGTCCGGCTTCGGCGGTCGATGGATTTTCTACAATGCAATTATGACCGCCGACTATCGGCTGCCGATGATCCTGATTTTCCTGTCGGGCCCGATCGCCTTCCTCTACCTGTTCCGCCTTATTCACACCATTTTCCTTGGCCAGCTCAAGGATGAACATCGCTCTGTGAAAGAGGCGCCCTTCTGGCTGGTTCTGCCGCAGATGATCTACGTGGTCTGCCTGCTGGTCTTCGCCCTGGTGCCCGGCCTGGCGCTGCGCCACGTCGATGCCTTCATGACCAATTACCTGCCCAACGGGGGGCTCAACTGGGAGGGATTGACCATCACCAGCGAGTTTGGCTACTGGAGCCCGATTTCGATCATGGTGATCGTCGGCGTCATTTTCGGAGTGCTCTTCGCATGGCTGTTGTTCGTCAACCGCAAGGCGCAGAAGGTTAAACAGTTCAATATCGTTTTCGCTGCGGAACGACCATACCGGCCCGAGACCACGCATTACGCCTGGAACTTCTATGCCCCCTATCGCAAGGCGCTGGGCTTTCTGGCCTGGCCGTTGTTCGAGCGGTTCTGGGGCGGCTTTGTCGATCTGTTACATACCACCGCCGACCTGCTACGCCGTTTCTACAATGGCAATGGCCAGGTCTACGCACTGCAGCTGCTGGCCTTCGTGGTCATCGTCTACCTGTTAAAGCCGGGGAGCTGACCTATGTCTTTCGAATGGATCATGATCCCCTACTCCCTGTTGACACTGTTCATCGTGATCAATTACGGCCTGTTGCTGACTGCCCTGATGCAGAAGATCGGTGCGCGCGTGGGACGGCGACACGGCATCCCGATCTGGCAGAACTATATCGACCTGCTCAAGAATTACAGCATTCGCAGTTCCATCACCCATGGCGTCATGTTCTATCTCGGACCGGTGTTCCGCCTCACTGGCGGTGTCGGCCTGCTGCTATTCGTGCCGACCATCTTCGGCTCCGAGATGTTCTCCAATCTCTCGTTCGCCGGTGATCTGATCCTGGCACTCTATTTCATCTTTTTCGGCTCACTGGGGATGGCGCTGGGGGCCGGTGAAAGCGGCCATCCGCACTCGGCCATCGGCGTCAGCCGCGGGCTGTCACAGGTCACGACCTCCGAGCTTCCCTTCGCCCTGGCCGTGTTTGCCGTGGCCCTGCAGTACCAGACGCTGTCGGTCAACGACATCGTCGCTGCCCAACAGGGCGGCGTGATGAACTGGACACTGTTTACCAATCCGCTGGCCGTGGCCGCAGCCATGCTGTCGTTCCTCGGGTCAATGATGCGACCACCATTTGACGTGGTACTGGCGCCCCAGGAGATCCCCATCGGGCCACCGACCGAGTACCACTCGTCCTACCTGGCATTGATGCAGACAAACCGGGTGATCTTCCCGATCGCAAAGATGGTTGTCTATATGAACCTCTTCTTCGGTGGTGCTGCCAGCTGGCCGGTCTTCTTCCTCAAGATATTCCTGATCTACTTTTTCTCGCTGTTCATCGGAGTCGTCTTCCCGCGCTTCCGCGTCGAACAGTCTGTGCGCTGGTTTTTGATCTGGGCGATGCCGTTGGGCATTGCGGCGATACTGGTGGTCTGATGGAGGGCGTCGGAGTCAAATCACGTCAGCGAGGCAAGTGTCAAACGCACCCGTCGTGTAATTTGACTCCGACCCCTGTAAGCATTGTTACGGTGTGAAATCATGAAAGACGACTTTGAGAAACTACTCGACCAACAGCCGGAGAAGGAGCCGGAACCTCAGGAACGTCCAGCTCTCAGGGACATTCCGGTCCGCGAGGAACTGGTGCCACGTACTGTCACGGCGCCGGACGGTCAGGAGATCAGAATCGACCCCCTGCAAGACTACTATTGTCAGGCGGGACCCACGGTCCAGACACCGGCCTACACCAGGATCATAGAGGACCTGTTCAACTGGGCGCGCGCGGAATCACTCTGGATTCTCGGTTTCGGTACGGGTTGCGGCGCGATCGAGATGCGTCCGTTGATGACGCCGCGTTTCGATGCTTACCGCTATGGCATTCAATGGCGCCCGACGCCGCGACAGGCAAACCTGTTGGTGATTTCCGGCTACCTCTCCGTCAAAACACTCAAGCGCGCCATCCGCTCCTACGAACAGATGCAGAATCCCAAGTATGTTGTCGGTCTCGGCTCGTGCACGATCAACGGCGGCATGTACTGGGACTCCTACAACACCATCAAGCGCCTCGATGATTACCTGCCAGTCGACCTCTACATTACGGGTTGCATGCCCCGTCCGGAGGCCCTGCTGCAGGGCTTCGATGATCTGAAAAAGCTGATACGCGCCGGCAAGGCCGAAGGTGCCAACAAATATGCAGAAAACTTTGAAAGGTACAAGACCAACCAGAAGCGGGTGATCAAGGATTGGGACATGCCGGATTACAGCTGGTGATGTGTATATTCAACACCAAGAGCACAAAGGACACGAAAAGTTTGAAAGTCATGAGATCGAGTTGTACCGGAGAACTGCGTGGCGGCATCAACGATTTGCCTGAACCCGGTTCTTTTATTCGCGTCACCTGCAGACACCCTTTGTGTGCTTCGTGTTCTCTGTGGTGAATTCAAGAAACCTCATGCAAACATTGATCAGCCAATTACAGACCCGATTCCAGCTCAGCGAATTCATCCTGCAGCGGGACAACCTCGCTTTCGTGACTGTGACACGGGAGCAGTTACGCCCGCTGCTGCTGCACTTGCGCGACAAAGAGGGGTTCACTCACCTGGTGCTGCTGACCGCAGTCGACTGGATCGAGGATAACATCTTCCAGCTTACCTACCTGCTTGGCGACCGCACCGCTGGATGCGACATCGGTGTACGTCTGATGTTGCCACGCGATGTTGCCAGCATGGACAGCATCCATGACCTGTGGCCGACCGCCGCCACCTATCAGCGGGAACTGCGCGAGATGTTCGGCATCGATTTCCCGGAAAGCCCGCGTGTCGACGAAGACTTCATTCTAGAAGGCTGGACTGACCTGCCCCCCTACCGGCGCGACTTCGACACGCTGAAATATTCACAGGAGAGTTATGTCGACCGACTCGGCCGCGAGACAAAGGATCCGGCAGCGTACATGAAACTGAAACTCTATCCGGATGAGGATAACGATGGCTGACGCGGAATTTGGCAAGGCTGACCGTAGCCAGTACCCCCATCGAAGGCCTGACGGCAGCCTCGATATCGACCTGACCTCGGGCAAGTATCTCAAGCTGTGGCAGGGCCCGAATCATCCCGGCATCACCGGCAACATGTCGGTGGAGCTGACCGTCTGCGGCGACGAGGTGGTCGAGGGCAAGACCCATGTCGGCTACTTGCACCGCGGCTTCGAGAAGCTGATGGAACGCCGTACTTTCATCCAGTGCTTCCCCATCGTCTGCCGTATCTGCGTGCCGGAACCCGACTTCAACGAGTATTGCTATGCCGCCGCTGTCGAGGAACTGGCCGGGCTGGAGATTCCCGAAAAGGCGAAGTGGATCCGTGCCCTGATCCTCGAAATGGGCCGCATCAACAGCTATCTGATGTACCTCGGCGGCCAGGCCGGCGCTTTCGGACAGGGCGTGATCGGCCAGTGGACCACTTATGCGCGCGACCTGATGCTGGACCGCTTCGAAGAACTCACCGGTGCGCGCATCTATCACATGTTCATTCTGCCGGGCGGTGTGCGCGACGACCTGCCCGAAGGCTTCGACGAGCGCATGGAACAAACACTGCAGGAGGTCGAGCGCACCCTCGACGATGTATACGACACCATGTTCCGTAACGCAGTGTTCAAAAAACGCGCAGTCGGACTGGGATATGTTGACCCGGCACTGGTCGACGAGTACGGGATCACCGGGCCGGTGGCGCGTGGCGCCGGCGTTGCCAGGGACGTCCGCAAGGACCAGCCCTACCTGGTCTACGACCAACTCGACTTCGAACCGGTGACCGGCCGTGAATCGGACGTCTATGCACGTGCCGATGTGCGCCGCCGCGATCTGCTAATGTCCGTCGACCTGATCCGCCAGATACTGTCGAAGATGCCGCACAAGGGCGAGGTCATGGCGACCCTGCCCAACGTCCTGCACTGGAAGATCCCGCGCGGCGAAACCTATATACGCGGCGAATGCTCGCGCGGCGAGTATGGCTACTATCTGGTCACCGACGGCAGCGGTTACCCGCGCCGGGTCAACGTGCGCGGGCCCTCGTACACGCACGCCATGGCATTGCTGGAAAAGCTGATCGTCAATGTAAACATCTCCGATGTCGCCGGCCTGATGGTCTCGCTGCACACCTATCCACCGGAGATCGAAAGATGAGCGTTCGCGACCTGCTCTCGCCCTTCATCGCATGGAAACACCTTTTCCGCGAACCGGTCAGCATCAGGGACCCGTTCAACCGCGAGGCCTCTGAACGCTACCGCGGCTTTCATCAGAACGATGTTGAAAAATGTATCGGTTGCGGCACCTGCGAGGCGATCTGTCAGAACGGCGCCATCGATATGGTTATTGTGGAAGGCGTCGAGGGCATCAAGACCCGGCCGGGCGACTCCGGACTGCGCCCGCGCATCGACTACGGCCGCTGTTGCTGGTGCGCACTCTGCGTGGACGTCTGCATGACCAGCTCCCTGACCATGTCCAACGCCTACAAGTGGGTAGAGAACGACCCGGACAAGTTCCGTTATATTCCAGGCGTCGATAAAAAGGAGTGGGATAACGTCAAGCAGGGTTATCACCGACCGGACGGGCACAGGCTCAATGCACCCGAACGCATCGAGATGCCCGAGCTGGAACCGGCCGAGCGCATCGATTCATTCGTCGAGATCGTCGGCGGCTACTCGGTCGAACAGGCCCGCCTGGAGGCCGACCGTTGCGTGACTTGCGGCATCTGCGTGGCCACCTGTCCCACCCACATGCCGATTCCGGAATACATCTCGGCGGTGCGAGACGGCGATTATGAAAGAGGGCTGAAGCTGCTCTACGACAGTAACCCGTTCTCACAGATCTGCGGCAAGGTCTGCACCCGCAGGTGCGAAACCACCTGCGCCGCCAGTCACGAAGGCGACCCAATCGCGATCCGGTGGCTCAAACGCCATATCACCGAGCAGGTGCCTTATGAGAAGTACCGTGACATCATCGGCGGCCCGCTTCCTGCCACCGGCAAAAAGATCGCTATCATCGGTGCCGGTCCTGCAGGCATGACTGCTGCTTTCGACCTGGCGCGCAAGGGCCACGAGGTCAGTGTCTACGAGGCCCGGTCACATGCCGGCGGCATGACCCGCTACGGCATCCCCGAGTACCGCCTGCCCTTCGAAACCATTCAGCGCGAAATCGACCTCATTGTATCGATGGGCGTGGAGATGCATTACGACACCCGCGTTGGCACCGATATCCAGATGCAACAGCTGCAACAGGATAACGATGCCGTGTTACTGGCGATTGGTCTCTGGCTCGGCCGTGGTACGCGTATTCCCGGAGCGGATCACCCGCATGTTTACAAGGCCATCGACCTGTTGCGTCGCATCCGTGACGGCGAGCAGCTCGAGGCACCGAAGTCCATGGTGGTCATCGGTGGCGGCAACGTCGCCATGGACATCGCTCGCAGCGTGGCGCGCCTGCAGAAGCAACAACAGGGTGAAATCAACGTCACCCTGACCGCCCTGGAAGACAAGGCCCACTTCCTCGCTGACCCGGTCGAGATCAAGGAGTCGATCGAAGAGGAGATCAACATCATTGATTCACGTGGCCCGCAGGAATGCGTAAGCGATGACCAGGGCAAGCTGGTGGGCCTGCGCAGCTGGAAGGTATTATCAATTTTCGATGATCAGCATCGCTTTGCGCCGACTTACGATGAAAGCGATGAGCAACTGCATCCGGGCGAGTGGATCGTCGAGGCGATCGGACAGATGTCGGATGTGAGCCTGCTTGGCGATGCATTGACCGAAAAACTCGAGTGGGACCGCGGACGCCTGCAGGTTGATGATGACGGCCATACCTCCGAGCCCTGGCTGTGGGCCGCAGGCGACTGTGTCAAGGGACCGGACATCGTGAGCGCGGTGGCAACCGGGCACAGCGTGGCAACAAGCATCGAGGCCATGTTTGAACAGAAGGAGGCACAAAATGCCTGAAGGCAGAGGATACCAACGACTCAAGTCCCGGACCTCCCTGGAGGAGATACTCGAGGTAGCAACAGAGTTCGAGCGTACCGCCAGGGATTTCTACACCGAGCTGGCGCCAAAGGTCAGCAAGCAGATTCGCTATCTGGTGGAGGAACTGGCCGAAGAAGAGCAGCGGCACTACGACCTTTTCTCACAGCTGCGCATGCGCGCCGACATCGTCGAGCAGATAAAGCAATCGGTCGAAACACCGGCCAGTGACAGGCGCTTTTCCGATTGTATCCACCTGCCTGAACTCGGTGACCACCCTGATGACCAGGCCGTGCTGCAGTACGCACTCGGGCGCGAGCATGCTGCAATGGAACAGTACCAGTCACTTGCCGAATCCACCCCCGGTGGCCCGATCCGGGACCTGTTCGCATTCCTGGCAGACGAAGAGACCCAGCACAAAAACGAGCTGGAAAAACGCTACTACGAGGTAGTGCACAGCGGCGGCGTGTGATTCAACACGACGTGAGCACACCCGGTGACTCCATGGCGTTTTATGTCACGCCGGGTCCGGTTAACAGGGAGCAATATCCGCCGGGGCGCCTCCTGAACATGAATAAGGCCCGCCACCCGGCGGGCTTTTCTATTTGTCATGTCCCTCGAGAGGAGAACCGCTCCGGGTCAGACGTGTAGCACAAACCGGCACCCTGCCCCTGCTAGACAACGAAGAGCGTCGCCAGTCCGAGGAAAGAGACAAACCCCACGACATCGGTCGCCGCGATCAGGACGACCCCTCCGGCGAGAGCCGGATCGATGCCGATACGCTGCAGCGCAAGCGGGACGAGTGTGCCTGCCATCGCCCCCGTCAGCAGGTTGATGACGAGTGCCGCGCCGAAAACAAGCCCGAGCTGCATGTCACCGGTCCAGAGTATCGCAACGATGGCCACGACGACCGCCCAGAAAACCCCGTTGAGGAGACCGGATGCAATCTCACGCATCAATAGCCGGCCGGCATTGTTGCTGCGGACCTGCTCCAGGGCCAGCCCGCGTGCAACGAGTGTCAGCGTCTGGGTTCCCGCGACACCTCCCATGCTCGCAACCACCGGCATGAAAATAGCCAGCGCGACCACCTTGTCGATCGAGTCCTCGAACAGGCCAATGACCCAGGCCGCAATGAAGGCATTGACAAGGTTCACACCGAGCCAGAGTGCCCTGCGCATCGCACTGGGCAACACCGGCGCGAAAATATCGGTCCCTTGCGAAAGACCGGCGCGACGCATCACCTCGTGCTCCGCAACACCACGCATGACATCCATGACATCGTCAACAGTGATACGCCCGAGTAACTTTCCGGACGCATCGACCACCGGCGCAGATATCAGGTCCTGGTCCTCGAACAGGCGCATGACCCGCTCGGACGATGTCTCCACGGGGATCGGCCTGATTTCGGTCTGCATGATGTCGCTCACTGCTGTCTCGGGATCCAGCGAGACAAGATCACTGAGCATCAGCATGCCAAGATAGGTGTTATCGCGATCTACCACGACCAGGCTGTCGAGATGCTCCGGCAACTGCTTTTCGCGGGCACGCAACTGCCGCAGATACCGGATCACAGAGCGCATCGTGACATCGGAGCGCACCACGGCCGCATCCACGTCCATGAGACCACCTGCCGTGTCATCCGGCCAGTCTCGCACAGCCTCGTAGCGCTCGCGCGACTGGTCATCCATCGCACGGACCATGGCGTCGACGACAGAGATCGGCAGACTGGCATCCAGGTCCGCGAGCTCGTCCATCTCGAGCGACTGCAGGGCGATCAGGAGTTCGTTCTTACCCGTGTTCTCAATGAGTTGCTGGCGAGCCTCATCGCGCAACTGAAGCAGCACTTCCCCCTTGAGAGCGGTGTCGACCTCTTCCCATAGGGCCGGACGCTGGTCCCATGGAATCGCTTCCAGCGCGTCGGCGATCTCCGAGGGATGCAGGCTCTCGAGCAACTGCCCTGCGCGCTGCATATCACCCTGCTCGAATGCTGCATGGAAGGAATCCAGCATGCCTGCCCCGGATGGCACCACTGCTGATGCTTTGCTGTCACCGCTTGTCATGAGTTCCTGATCGCCCGCGAATCGTCCTGCCTGATTCTGTCAGCTGTTGCCGCGCAACTCCAGATTTCATTGCCATGACTATGGGCTCGGGGGTATCCCGAACTGAAATGAAGGGAAGGCGATGTTAGAATCGATACAGATGGTCTTATTCAACAAGCATTCCGGTTCCTGAAATCACGATGGCTTCAGGAAGCAATGGCAGGTATATCCTGCTGATCAGCGTTCATGGTCTGATACGCAGCCACGAACTTGAACTTGGTCGCGACGCGGATACGGGTGGACAGACGAAATATGTTGTCGATCTTGCGCGCGCACTCGGCGAACGTGATGATGTCGATCGGGTCGACCTGGTCACTCGCCGCCTGGTCGATTCCTCTGTCAGCGACGACTATGCCCAACCGCTCGAGTCCCTCTCCGGCAAGGCAGATATCGTTCGCATCGATGCAGGACCGGAAGAATACATTCCCAAGGAACAGCTCTGGGATCACCTCGACAGCCTCACCGACAACCTCGTCAACTGGCTCAATGAACAGCCACGAATGCCTGATCTCGTTCACAGCCATTATGCCGATGCCGGCTACGTCGGCGTCCGCCTGTCGAATCTGCTTGGTATCCCGCTGATCCACACGGGTCACTCACTCGGACGGGACAAGCGCAAGCGGCTGCTTGCTCGTGGCCTCTCCAGCGAGGAGATCGAGCGAACCTACAACATGGCTCGACGCATAGAGGCCGAGGAGGAACTCCTGGCCAATGCCGATCTCGTCATCACCAGCACTCACAACGAAATCGAGGAGCAGTACGGTCTCTACAACTATTACGACCCTGCTCATATGACCGTTATCCCGCCCGGCACCGACCTGAAGCAGTTCCATCCACCGGACGATGACGAACGGATCACATTTGCCTCACAGGTCGAGCGTTTCCTCGAAGATCCGAAAAAGCCGATGATCCTCGCCCTGTCACGCCCCGACGAGCGGAAGAATATCCTGACACTGATCGAGGCCTATGGCGAATCACAATCGTTGCAGAAAAGCGCCAACCTGCTCATCGTCGCCGGCACGCGTGATGACATCCGGGACCTCGAGAGCGGTGCGCAGAACGTACTGACAAATATTCTGCTGCTGATCGATGCCTACGACCTCTATGGCAAGGTCGCGATACCCAAGACCCACAGGGCTGACGAGGTCCCCGAGATCTACCGCCTTGTGGCGGCAGGCCATGGCATCTTCATCAACCCGGCGTTGACCGAACCCTTTGGCCTGACGCTGCTCGAGGCTGCTGCCAGCGGCCTTCCGCTGGTTGCCACGGAAAATGGCGGACCGGTCGACATCATCGCCAACTGCAAGAACGGAGAGCTTGTTGATCCGCTCGACATTGATGACATCACTACGGCGCTGCTCAAGCTTTTGCGTGACCGCGATGCCTGGAATCTGGCCTCGCGAAACGGTATTTCCGGCGTCAGGAAGCACTATTCCTGGCAGGCACATGCCGAAACCTACATGGAAAAAACCCGCGACTTGCCGGGGCGGTACAAGCCGATTCCGAGTGAGCGGCCGACACCGCGCGTCCGCTATCGTGACCGGGCCATCTTCACTGACCTTGACCAGAACCTGGTCGGCAACCCGAATGCCCTGAAAAGGTTCCTGCAGGTCATGAAAGACAATCGCAAGTGCGTGACTTTCGGCATTGCAACCGGGCGACGTATCGACACGGCACTCGCCGTGATGAAAAAACAGGGAATTCCCCGCCCGGACGTGCTCATCAGCAGTCTCGGAACCCGTATCCACTACGGCTCTTCCCTCACTGAGGATGATGACTGGACCCGGCATATCGATCACAACTGGAATTCCAAGCAGGTGCGCAAGACGCTTGACGAGTTGCCGGGTCTCGAACTCCAGTCCAAAAAGGAGCAGACTCCATTCAAGATCTCCTATTACATCGATCCCGAAAAAGCGCCATCGGTTGAGGAGATCATCGCTTCCATTCGCCAGAAGGAGCTGACTGCGAATGTCCTCTCCTCCTTTGGCCAGTTCCTCGACATTGTTCCATCACGCGCTTCCAAGGGACAGGCACTGCGCTATGTCGCCCAGCGCCTTGATATCCCTCTGGAACAGATTCTTGTCGCCGGAGGCTCGGGGGCAGACGAGGATATGATGCGCGGCAACACCATGGGGGTCGTGGTAGGTAACAGGCATCATGAGGAACTGTCCCAACTCATCGACCAGGAACGTATCTACTTTGCCGGGCAACCGCATGCATACGGCATTCTCGAGGCGATAGAACACTATGACTTTTTCGATGCCTGCAGGGTGACCAATGACTGACAAGCTGCTTGTCTGCACAGACCTCGACCGAACCCTGATCCCGAATGGCCCCCAGTCGGAGTCACCGGGTGCAAGGGAGCATTTCTCACATCTTGCCGGGCGACCCGAGGTGACGCTAGCCTATGTCAGCGGGCGTCATCGTGCACTCATCGAAAAGGCAATTACCAACTACTGCCTGCCGATACCGGATTTCGTCATCGGTGATGTCGGCACGACGATCTACCATGTCGGGCTAGAGCAGCAGTGGATCAGGCAGGACGCCTGGGAAGAAGAGATAGCAGTCGACTGGGTCGGCAAACGCCATGCGGATCTCAAGCTTCTTCTGCATGGCATCAAGGACCTGCGCCTCCAGGAGCGTTCGAAACAGAACAGGCACAAGCTCAGCTACTACGTGCCACTTCAGAGCAATCGCGAACGTCTCTCCGCTCTCATCAACCAGCGCTTCGAGGAACATGGCATCAGGGCCAGCCTGATCTGGAGCAGTGATGAGCCCGTTGGCATTGGTCTGCTCGATATCCTTCCGGCGCGCGCCAGTAAATACCATGCGATCGAGGCTCTCATGCGCCTGCATGGTTTTTCTCATGAAAATACCGTCTTTTGTGGTGATAGCGGTAACGACCTCGAGGTACTCGCAAGTCCGATTTCCGCTGTCCTGGTGGCGAATGCCCAGCCTGTTGTGCGCGAATTCGCACTGCAGCGGGCGGAAACCCTTGGCTATGAGGAGCAACTCTACATTGCAAGGGGTGGATTCATGGCCATGAACGGTAATTACAGCGCAGGTATGCTCGAGGGTATCGCCCACTATCATCCG
>JARFQQ010000169.1 GCA_029287695.1 Gammaproteobacteria bacterium
GCTCGGCCTCTTCCCTTTGACGCTGCTCTTCGGCCAGTCGCTGCTTCCGGGCCTCTTCCTGCTTGCGTTTCTCCTCCGCCAGCCGCTCTTTCTCAGCTTCCTTCTTGCGCTTCTCCTCGGCCAGCTTTCGCTGCTCTTCCACGCGCCGTTTCTTCTCGGCGGCAGCCTTGCGCTCCTGCTCAAGGCGTTTTACGCGTTCAGCAGCAAGGCGTTTCTCGTCCTCGGCCTGCTGCCTGAGCTTTTCGAGGCGCAGGCGCTCCTTTTCAGCTTCCTCGCGCAAGGCTTGCAACTCGGCCGACTCCTTGCGCTTGAGACCGATCACCTTCTGTTCCTGCAGCGCCATATCCTCGCGTTTGGTCTCGAGACTTTCAGCAATGCGGTTTTCTTCCACCACGACCGGAATCGACTCGTCCGGCTGCGGCGACTGAATTGGCGCGGCCGAATCCATGTAGCTGACCTGCTGCTCTCTCGCCCAGAGAAAAAGCAGCAGCAAGCCGAGATGCAGCAGGATTGACAGGATCATGGCCTGCGGATTGTGCCGTAGCATGGCAAGCACGGATCACTACTCCTCGCCGGTCATGGTCATGAGACGCACGGTCTTGCCTTCCACACCCTGCTGCATCAGCGTGTCCTGAAGCGCCTGCAACAGCCGCAGCACGCGATCATACTCGACCTTTGCGGCACCATAGACCATCACCTCGCGCCCCGGTTCGGCAAGCGTTGCAGCAATGGCATCGGCGATGGCGCCGGCCTCGGTGACCTCGTAGTCGCGCTCGCCCGACTCGTCATTGAAAATGAAATAGCGGTTGTCGGCATCGATCCCGACAAGTATCGGCGGCAGGTCCTCTGCGACCTGGGAAGCACTGCCGCGGGTAACAGGGAGGTCGACATCGACATTACGCACCAGCAGTGGCGCCGTCACCATGAATATGATCAGCAACACGAGCATGACGTCGATGTAGGGAACGACATTGATCTCGGCCATCGGCTTGTTGGTGCGTTGACGGCGGGACATGGAATCAGCTCGCGGCAGGAAGCTGGCGATGCATGAGATTCAGGAATTCCTCCGAGAAATCCTCGAACCGCCCATCGAGACGATAGGCCTCACTGGAATAGCGGTTGTAGGCCACGACCGCGGGGATTGCAGCAACCAGGCCCATTGCGGTCGCAACAAGCGCCTCGGAAATTCCGGGCGCAACCATGTTCAGGGTTGCCTGGCGCACGCCGCCAAGCGCATGGAAGGAGGACATGATCCCCCAGACGGTCCCGAAGAGCCCGACATAGGGACTGGTCGAGCCGATAGTCGCAAGCGTGGGCAGGTAGCGCTCGAGGCTGTCCGTCTCGCGATTCTGGGCAACACGCATGGCACGCCTGATGCTCTCGAGCACACTGGCGGAGTCTTCGCGGGCACGATCCCGCGACTTGATAAATTCACGAAACCCGGCGACGAAAACCTCCGCCATCGGACCGGAATCCGCGCCATCATGCTTCTTGTAAAGCGAGGCGAGGTCCTTGCCACTCCAGAACTCCTCTTCGAAGCTGGCTGATTGTTCGCGCGCCCCCGAGAGGGTGCGGGCACGGTCGATAATGGCATACCAGGAAACGACTGACGCGAGTACCAGTACGAGCATCACGGCCTGAACCACGATACTGGCATCGAGAATCAGATCCAGAAAATCGATTTCACCTGACATTGTTGATCTCTTGCATGATTGAATCCGGAATTGCAGTCGGCCTGAAATGCTCATGGTCGACACACACAAGGGTAATCTCGCCCTTGCAGAGTAATTCGTCACCACGCACCACCTGCTGCTCGAAGACCAGCGAGGCGCGTTTCAGCTGCCTGATCGACACGGTTACCTCGAGCAGCTCATCCAGACGCGCCGGCGAGAGGTAGTCAATCCTGGCGCGGCGAACAGCAAAAACGACACCCTGCTCATCGAGCAACTGCTGGTTCTCATGGCCGAGCGACCGCAGCCACTCGGTGCGGGCACGCTCCATGAATGCCAGGTAATTGGCGTAATAAACCACGCCACCGGCATCCGTATCCTCGTAGTAAACGCGCAGCTGCAGTCTGAACTGGTTGTCAGTTATCTGCATGATTGCCGGCGGCGACAATTATTGGAGTCTGTGACTGGAAAGCGCGCAGAAGGTTCCATGTCTGTTTCAGGAGTTCCCATTGAAAAGATCTTCCTCCTGCCGCTCATCTCGCGGTGGCTTGAGCCCGAAATGAAGCCAGGCGGTCGTGGTCGCCATACGGCCACGCGGCGTGCGCATCAGGAATCCCTGCTGGATGAGATAGGGCTCGAGGACATCCTCGATGGTGCCGCGCTCCTCGCCGATGGCTGCCGAGAGGCTGTCAACACCCACAGGGCCGCCATCAAATTTCTCGATGATCGCCTGCAGAAGACGCCTGTCCATGTTGTCAAAGCCGCTGGCATCGACATTCAGCATATTCAGCGCATCATCGGCAACAGCAGCAGTGACCCGGCCATCGGCCTTCACTTCGGCGAAATCGCGTACGCGCCGAAGCAGGCGGTTGGCAATCCGGGGCGTACCCCGCGAGCGACGGGCGATTTCGCGCGCACCCTCCACTTCCATCTCGACATCGAGAATGGTTGCCGAGCGCTGCACGATATGCGTCAGGTCTTCCGGGGAATAGAACTCCAGCCGCTGCACGATGCCGAAACGATCACGCAGCGGCGAGGTCAGGAGGCCGGCACGCGTCGTCGCACCGACCAGCGTGAACGGCGGCAGATCCAGCTTGATCGAACGTGCAGCGGGGCCTTCACCGATCATGATGTCGATCTGATAGTCCTCCATCGCCGGATAGAGCACCTCCTCGACGACAGGGCTCAGGCGGTGGATCTCGTCGACAAACAGCACGTCGTGGGGCTCGAGATTGGTCAGCAATGCTGCAAGATCACCCGCTTTTTCAAGCACGGGGCCGGACGTCTGACGCAGATTCGCATCCATTTCGTTGGCGATGATGTGTGCGAGCGTGGTCTTGCCGAGACCGGGCGGTCCGAAAATGAGCACATGATCGAGAGCTTCCGAACGCTTGCGGGCAGCACTGATGAAGATCTCCATCTGGTCACACACCGTCGGTTGCCCGACATACTCGCCGAGACGGCGCGGCCGGATGGCACGGTCGATCGCCGCTTCCTCACCGCTCTCCTGCGCACTGACAAGACGCTCGATGTCACTCATGTTATCTCTTCACCAGGGATTGCAGTGCCGCACGGATGATCTCCTCGCTGCCGAGCCCGGCATTCTCCACGGAGCGTACCATGCGGCTCGCCTCGGCGGGCTTGTAGCCGAGTGCGACGAGCGCGCTGACAGCCTCGTTGAGCGGTGAATCCCCGGCGGCCTGTGTGGCTGCGGAACTGCCCTCGGGCAGCGCCATGGAATGATCGTCATCGAGCTTGTCTTTCATCTCGATGATCAATCGCTGTGCCGTTTTCCTGCCGACACCCGGTATCCGTGTCATGGCAGTCACATCATCGGCGTGGACGCAGGAGGCAAATTCCGCGGCATTCATGGTCGAGAGGATCGCAAGCGCCATTTTGCCACCGACTCCACTCACCTTGAGCAGCGCACGGAAGAGCCGCTTCTCCTGCTCGGCATGAAAACCGTAGAGCACATGGGCATCCTCGCGCACCATGAGGTGGGTATGCAGGGTGACCTGCTCGCCGGTTTGCGGCAGCTCGTAAAAGGTCGACATCGGGGCTTCGATCTCGTAGCAGACGCCGTTGACATCGAGCAGGAGAAACGGCGGCTGCCTCGAGAGCAGCTGGCCGCGCAGACGACCGATCACCAGCCTGCCCCTTTCGCCAGCCGGTTCGCAGTCCCGGCCATGTGGGCATGGCAGAGGGCGACGGCCAGGGCATCGCCCTGGTCCTCGCTCAGTGGAGAATCGATGCGCAGCAGGACACGAACCATGTGGCTGACCTGACTCTTGTCGGCGCCGCCGGAACCGGCGATCGCCTGCTTGACAAGTCTCGGGGTGTACTCGGAAACAGGCAGGTGAGCCTGCACGATCGCCGTGATGGCTGCGCCGCGCGCCTGGCCGAGTTTCAGCGCCGAATTCGCGTTGCGTGCCATGAAGACCTGCTCCACGGCCGCCTCGGCAGGCGTATAGTCACGGATGATCTCGGAAACCCCGCTGAAAATCTCGCCGAGGCGTTCGGTGAACGCCTTGTCGCCGATACAGATACGGCCACTCGCGATATGCCTGCTGTTGCGGCCATCGAACTCGATCACGCCATATCCCGTGTATCTGGAACCGGGATCGATACCGAGAATACGGGCCATTCAGTCAGTCCAGCTGCTCAAGAAGCTCTGCCGGAATATCGGCATTGGTGTAGACCTCCTGAACATCGTCGATATCCTCGAGCGCATCGATCATGCGCAACAGCTTCCCGGCATCCTCCTCCTCGAGCGTGGACATGGTCTCGGAACTGAAAGTCACCTCGGCATTGCCCGGCTCGAGCCCTGCTGATCTGATTGCGCTCTCGACAGCCTCGAAATCTTCCGGGGTGGTCATGACATCGATGGAGCCGTCGTCGTTGGTTACCACATCTTCGGCACCCGCCTCGAGAGCCGCTTCCATGATGGCATCCTCGTCGCCAGTCTCGAAGCTGATGATGCCTTTCTTGCTGAACATGTAGGCCACGGATCCGTCGGTGCCGAGGTTGCCACCATGCTTGGTGAAACCGTGACGGACTTCCGAAGCAGTGCGATTGCGGTTATCGGTCAGGCAATCGACAATAACCGCCGTACCGCCCGGCCCGTAGCCTTCATAGCGTATTTCGTCAAAGTTGCCCTCCTCGCCGCCACCGGAACCTTTCTTGATGGCGCGATCGATCGTGTCGTTGGGCATATTGGCCTTTTTGGCCTTGTCGACAGCAAGACGCAACCGCGGATTGGCATCGATCTCACCGCCACCCTCTTTCGCGGCAACCGTGACCTCCCGGATCAGTTTGCTCCAGATCTTGCCTCTTTTCTTGTCATTGGCTGCCTTTTTATGCTTGATATTGGCCCATTTACTGTGTCCAGCCATTAAATCCTCGCCAGAAAAATAATCGAAACAGTCAGAGATACTAACATCCTGCTGCCCTGCTTCTGAAGCACAGCGACAAGCTGAAAGCCGGCAGAATGGCTGGAGGTATCAGCGATAGACCTCGAACAGCATGATGCCGGCTTTGCCGAAAGGCAGAATGGCGTATCCTCCCGACTCGCGGTGACGGATATCAAGTTGCTTGTCATCAAAGCCCACAAGAACCCCCTCGAGCTCGACACCATCCTTCCTGACGACACGCACGCGGTATCCGATATATTCTCCGGCCCTTTCGAGACCGGTTGCCCGATAGCCGGGTTCGTTATCCGTGGATGTCGTTGACGCAGGTTCCTCGTCGAATGCGTACTCCTGCAAGGGTGCGTCGACGCTGTAGCCGATAATCGCGTCAGTCGTCTCTTCTGCATCGGGCGACGTGGTCTCGACAACCTCCGCCGGCGCCTCGGGAACAGCCGGCTCAACGAGCTCTGCCTGAGGGACCAGCTCCTGCAAATCAGCAGGGACAGAGCCTTCACGGGGTTCGATCGTGCTTGTCAGTTCGCCAATATTCGTGATGCCGATGAAAATCGCTACGATAAAGACAATGGCGACCATCAGAGTGTAACCCAGGCCCACGATGAGCCCGCCAAGCAGGCCGGCGTCGAGCACGAGCGCGAAAACCAGCACGGAGATGACGGTGAATATCAACCAGCCGAGCCACTGAAACTCGGAAAAATTCACGAACAGCAGCATGACGCCGGAGGCCAGCACCGAAACGATGACCGCCAGGAATATCCAGCCAAGACCGCTTCTTCCGGCACCGGCAACACGGGCAATGAGGCTGGTCAGCCACACGACCAGCAGTAAAACAGAGAGCAAGGAAATTACGGCAATCCAGTTCATGATAGGCAGTCCCGAGTTCAGCTAATGAATCCTGTTTTCCTCAACAGGTCCTCGTTGATATCCGTTTTTTCACCGGGCAAACCGGCCCTCTCGCCGAGCATCAGCCGCTCGAGATAACGGGCGATGAGGTCGACTTCCAGGTTGACCTCGCTCCCGGCGGCATAGTCACCGATGATGGTCTCCTGCAGCGTATGGGGAACAATGTTGAGCTCAAAACGCGCGCCATCGACCTTGTTCACTGTCAGGCTAGTGCCATCGACACAGACCGATCCCTTCTGGGCGATGTAGCGCGCGAGCACTTGCGGTGCCTCGATGACAAAACGCTCCGAGCGTGCATCCGGAGATCTCTCGATAACCGTGCCGATACCATCGACATGGCCGCTGACAAGGTGGCCGCCAAGACGGGCCGAAAGCGTCAGGGCCTTCTCGAGATTGACGCGGCTGCCCACCTTGAG
>JARFQQ010000186.1 GCA_029287695.1 Gammaproteobacteria bacterium
AGGCGGCTTTTTTGTGCCTCATCCCTTCTCCTGCAGCAGGTAGAAATATCGCCACTCGCAGCCGGTTTCTTTCTGCAGATGCTGCATCAGGCTTTCAACAGGCTGGGCCTCGCCGGGGAATATGCTGTTGATTTCGATGAAGAGGCGCGCCATGCCGGCGTCATTATTCCATCGCAACTCTTCGGGCCGAGACAGGGCGCCACAGTGCTGGCATGAAAGCGTTGTTTTCTGCGGGTTTTCGAGCAGGGACCAGTCAGCAACCGCCGGTTTACGGCAGTGCGGGCAGCCGGGAGTGCGGCTGTTCTGCGATCGCAGCAGCCGGGGGTGTTCGTACTCGAGGATGCGGATGAAACAGTAGTCATCGTCGTCCGCATCCCGGGGCTCGAAGCGGATATGCGGAGAACAGCCCATGAAAGTGATCAGTTGCAGGAAGCGCTTCCCGGCCGGCATGACGCCGCTGTCTTGCCTCTCATATAGGATAATAAAATCAATAGAATCAAGAAACAAGGCTATTGAATTAATGTTAATTATGCATTCCGTCGAGGTCGGCTGGATCAACAACTTGCCGTTTTTCAAGGCTGTTTTCCATGCTGGAAAAACCTATAAAATACCACGAAGTCATGCATTTCCCGTTCCTGAATACTGAAGACGCGAGGGATCGATGAACGCACCGATGCTTCTGAGACTCACTCGTTAGGCAGGCAACATTCTTTCAATGAATATCCTCACATCCATGGCAAGACGGCTTTTCATACTTCTGGTTAAGGGGTATCAGCTGCTGATCAGTCCTTTCCTCGGTAACAACTGCCGCTACTATCCGACATGCTCCCAATACACCATCGAGGCGATCGAACTGCACGGCATCTTCAGGGGCACCTGGCTCGGAATCCGGCGGATTTCGCGTTGCCATCCCTTTCACGAGGGCGGAATCGATCCTGTACCCGGCAGCGAACTCGAGAAGCAGCAGGGTGATCACAAATGTTCCTAGAGTGGGACGCTGACCGCTTCCGTCATCAGTACAAGGAGGGGCTGGTCGAGATGCTGCAGCGCGATTCGCTTGGTGCCTGGATCCTGGTGCTTGCGAACAGCATGCAGGACCCTGAATTGCGCGCTGCGTTGCGCGGGCCGATTGATGAAGCCTACTTCCGGTTGAGCACCACACTCCCGGAGGGCAGTGAGGATGATGTTGCGGTTTTCAACCGCATACGCGAGGGTGCTCCGCATCACCTCTTTCGTCACTGGCACTCCGCCTCGCGGGATGCCTGGAGGCTGGTAACCAACCCGATGCGCCAGTTGCGCCCCATGCGCCTTGCGCGTGATCCGTTGCGAAACCTTCACCGGGATTTCAACCCGGACGGATTCAACTTCTCGCGCACGCACCTGCAACCCGAAATTTTTCGCGAGGGCGACTGGCAGGGGATTTCATACCGTGTCTTCTATAACAAGTTTCCGTTCGCGCCCTGGCATCTGCTGGTTGTTCCGGATGTGGATACCTCTCATCCGCAGTACCTCACGGAGAACTACCACACCCATGTCATGGAACTCGTTGGTTGGCTTTCAGGCAGGTTGCCCGGTGTTGCCATGGCCTACAATTCACTTGGCGCCGGTGCTTCTGTCAACCATCTCCATTTCCAGTTTGCCGTCATCGAAGAAGCCCTCCCCGTCGAGGAACAGCGCTGGCGGCATCATGGTGGCGATGAGCACTACCCGCTCGATTGCATCCTGAGCGAGGATTCCCGGGAGGCATGGAAAGCAATCGATGAACGCCAGCGGTCCGGTCGACCCTTCAACCTCATCTATCGTGGCAGCAGCTGCTATCTGCTGAAGCGCAAGTCCCAGGCTGAAGTTGCTGATTGTCTGCTGCCGCAGGGCGTAACCTGGTATGAATCAGCCGGCGTGTTTGTTTTTCCGGATCACCCGCGAACGCCTTTCTCACTTGCCACCTCCCTCGGACAATACAGGTGCTCATAGAACGCCGTACACCTTGCTGCGGCGAACACAGGCTTCCGGACGGCCTGCCGCCGCTGCTTGAGCGCATTTACCTCAACCGCGGGATCGACTCCGGCGAGCAACTTGATCTCGCGCTTGGCAAGCTACTTCGAACAGAAGCACTGGGAGGCATGCAGACAGCCACGGCGCTGCTCTGGCAGGCAATCGAGGAGGAACGCCGCATCCTGGTAGTGGGTGATTTCGACGCTGACGGTGCCACGAGCAGCGCCCTTGCGATCCGTGCGCTGCGTGCCATGGGTGCCCGGGATATCCATTATCTGGTACCTAACCGCTTTGATTTCGGTTACGGCCTGACAGCACCGCTTGTAGAGGTGGCTCGTGAACTCGATCCCTGGCTGATCATCACGGTGGATAACGGTATTTCGAGCACCGAGGGGGTTGCAACTGCAAGAGAGCTGGGAATACAGGTGCTGGTCACCGATCACCATCTTCCGCCGGAAGAACTGCCGGCAGCGCATGCGATTGTTAATCCGAATCTGCAGGATGATGCATTTCCCAGCAAGGCGCTTGCCGGGGTCGGTGTGATCTTCTATGTCATGGCGGCACTGCGCTCCCGCCTGCGTGAGCTGGGATGGTTCCAGAGCAGGGGCATTGCAGAACCCAACCTGGCGGAGTATCTGGACCTTGTCGCGCTCGGCACGGTTGCTGACGTGGTGCCGCTCGATCACAACAATCGCATCCTGGTGCAGAACGGATTGCAACGTATCCGCTCCGGTCGTTGCTGCGCTGGAATCCGCGCATTGCTTGAAGTTTCCGGCCGTGATCTCGAAACAGTCACCTCGAGTGATCTGGGGTTTTTCGCGGGGCCGCGTCTTAATGCAGCAGGGCGCCTCGAAGATATGTCAGTCGGTATCGAGTGTCTGCTGACCGATGATCCGCAGGTGGCGAGGGAACTGGCGATGCAACTCGATTCTCTCAATCGTCAGCGACGCGAGATCGAGAGCACAATGAAAGAACAGGCGCTGGCCGCACTGGAGCCCCTGCAACTGGCAAGTGAAACGCTTCCCGCCGGTATCTGCCTGTTCGATGACAGCTGGCACCAGGGTGTCGTCGGTATTGTCGCCTCAAGGGTCAAGGAGCGATATCACAGACCCGTTATTGTCTTTGCAGCGGAGAACGATGACATGCTCAAGGGCTCCGCACGCTCGATACAGGGTGTCCATATCCGGGACTTGCTCGATGCGATAGCAACAGAACATCCGGGGCTTATCAGGAAGTTCGGCGGGCATGCGATGGCTGCAGGACTGAGCCTGCCGCGAGCCGGACTTGCGGAGTTTCGCACGCTTTTCGATCGCTACGTGCGCATGCAGGTCGACGAGCAGCAGTTGCGCGGCTGCATGCTCTCTGATGGTCCACTCGCGAAAGAGGAACTCACGATCGATCAAGCTCGCCTCTTGCGAGATGCGGGCCCCTGGGGGCAGGGTTTTCCGGAGCCACTCTTCGATGACCGTTTCCTCGTCCTGAGTCAGCGCATTGTCGGAGGGAACCATCTCAAGCTGCAACTCGCCCCGGAGAAGTTCCCGGAGCTGCGTCTGGAGGCTATCGCCTTCAATCAGGCCGAAGAACATCAGCTGGTGACGGGGCAGCTATTGCAAGCTGTCTACAGGCTCGATATCAACGCATGGAAGGGGAGAGAGAGCCTTCAACTGATCCTGCAGGCAATCATCGAACAGCAGCCGTGAACTGTGTGCTGCATATGTGAACCATGCCGGGCTGAGCGCAAGAGAATGCTGCGGGAGCCCGGGATTCGCTTCCTGGCCGCTTCAGAAGGTCTGGCTGTTCCAGCCGAACATGTGGCGTTCAGTGACCATAAACTCGATGTAGACACGCTTCGGGGGTACGCCGAGCAGCTCGTCGATCAGCATGCAGAGCCGGTCACAAAATTCGGTATTCCGTTCGAAGGGAAGGCCGATGCTCTTTAGCTCGCAGTAGGCAAGGGGAGCGTCGCTGCCAGCAAACATCATGCGCTGGCGGTCGTGCAGCTGCACCATTACGTAACTTTCGGGTTTGCCGAGCATGGCTGCCACCTCTCTGGATAACCGCTTCATGACTGCGGCACTGTTACCTGCAGTCACGTTCGTGGAGATCATCAGAACAGGCATCAGTTTTCCTGGCAGTAAGTGGAGATCTTCTCGTCGGTGGAAAGAATTTTCTCTTCTCGCTCTTCGTCACTGAGATATTGCCTTCCGCCATCATCGGTGGGGACGTAAACGCGCTTGGGCATTTTCAGGAGTTCAAGGTTTTTCCGGAGGTTATCGCAGTACTCGCGGAGTTGCTCCTGCTGTTCTGCTGCGGAAGTTTCAGGGGGCTGTGTCTCGGGCGAAGGCGTCGTCGTGTTGTCCGCTGTCTCTGACTGTTGCGGTGCGCTCTCACCCTCCGTAACAGGTGGTGGAGGCGGTGTACGAAGCCCGCTGATCCTGGGCTGTTGTAGCACTTTTGCACCGGGCGGGGGCATTGTCTGTGAGTAGACGATGTTTCCGTTATCGTCGACCCACTTGTAGAGCGAAGATGCTGTGGCAGTCTGTATGGAGAGCAAAACCAGCAGCCCGATGATGATGTTAAGTCGCATTACCACAAGAAAACGAAAGTTATCGACAAGTCCAGATGTTTCACAATCATGAACGAAGTCGGCGCATATTTCTACTCTGTTAGTGCGGTGTTTGGAATATGTCATGAATTAGTGGAAAACCCTTGACGCAAGGCTGTCAAGGCAGTACTTTCAGCCGATTATTTTCCCCGAAAAATCTGGTAGCGGAAATCAGTGCTCGGTTTCCGTGATTTGGAGGTTAGACAAGGTGGAACTCAGTGGTGCCGAGATCGTCGTTCAGTCATTGAAGGACGAGGGCGTGGAATTCGTTTTCGGCTATCCGGGCGGAGCGGTTCTTCACATTTACGACGCGATCTTCCGACAGGAAGACGTGCGTCATGTCCTCGTTCGACACGAACAGGGCGCAACCCATGCAGCCGATGGATATTCGCGCTCCAGCGGAAAGCCCGGTGTGGTCCTCGTGACCTCGGGCCCCGGGGCTACCAATGCAGTGACCGGTATCGCCACGGCCCACATGGACTCCATCCCCATGGTCATCATCACGGGCCAGGTCATCTCGCCGCTGATTGGTACAGATGCCTTCCAGGAAGTGGATACCATCGGTATCACACGCCCGTGCGTAAAACACAATTTTCTCGTCAAGCGTGTCGAGGATCTGGCCGAGACCATGCGCAAGGCGTTTCATATCGCCACCTCGGGCCGACCGGGCCCTGTTGTTGTTGACATTCCCAAGGACATCACAGACCCCTCGGTCAAGATTCCCTACGAGTATCCCAAGTCGATCAAGATGCGCTCCTACAGCCCGGTCGACAAGGGACACCTTGGCCAGATCAAGAAGGCGGTCCGGATGATCACGGAGGCAAAGCGCCCGATCGTCTACTCGGGCGGGGGAACTGTGCTCAACGATGCCAGTGCCGAATTGACCGATCTTGTAAGGACACTTGGCCTGCCGGTTACGCAAACCCTCATGGGCCTGGGTGCATTCCCCGCCACCGACAAGCAGAATCTCGGCATGCTGGGTATGCACGGTACCTACGAGGCCAACATGGCGATGCATGAATCCGATGTGCTCATCGCCGTCGGCGCACGCTTTGACGACCGGGTCACGGGCAAGATCGCCCAATTCTGTCCGCAGGCGAAGATTATCCATATCGATATCGACCCTTCGTCGATTTCCAAGAATGTCCGGGTCGACGTACCGATCGTCGGTTCCGTCAAGAGCGTTCTTTCCGACATGCTCAAGGTGATCCACGAGAGCGGGGCCAGGCCCGATCCCGAAAACCTTGAAAACTGGTGGGAACGCATCGAGGCATGGCGCGGGCTCCACTGCCTGCACTACGAGCAGGACGGCGAACTCATCAAGCCCCAGTATGCCGTCGAGGTCATGAACAGGGTGACGCACGGCGATGCCTTCGTGACTTCAGACGTGGGACAGCACCAGATGTTTGCTGCCCAGTTCTATCAGTTCGACAAGCCGCGCCGCTGGATCAACTCCGGCGGCCTCGGGACCATGGGATTCGGCCTGCCGTCTGCCATGGGTGTCCAGTTTGCGCATCCGGACAGCATGGTCGCCTGTGTCACAGGGGAGGCCAGTATCCTCATGTGTATCCAGGAGCTGGCGACATGCAAGCAGTATGATCTGCCGATCAAGATCCTGTTGCTCAACAATGGTTACATGGGCATGGTCCGCCAGTGGCAGGAGATGTTCTACGAAGGGCGTTATTCGCACTCCTATGTCGATGCATTGCCGGACTTCGTCGAGCTCGCAGAGAGTTTCGGTCATGTCGGCATGCGCGTGACCGATCCCGGTCAGCTCGAGGATGCGATGCAGGAGATGTTCGATCGCAAGAATGACCTCGTCTTCATGGATGTCGCTGTCGATCCCGAAGTGAATGTCTACCCGATGATCGAGGCGGGCAAGGGTCACCACGAGATGCATCTCTCTCCGACCCGCAAGAGCAGAGGAGCGGCCTGATGCGTCATATTATCTCCATCCTCATCGAAAACGAGTCCGGCGCACTGTCTCGCGTGGCAGGGCTTTTTTCTGCGCGCGGCTACAATATCGAGTCGCTCAGTGTTGCGCCGACCGAGGACCCCTCGCTGTCGCGTATGACACTCGTAACAACCGGCAACGACAATGAAGTCGAGCAGATAACCAAGCAGCTCAACAAGCTCGTCGACGTCGTCAAGCTTGTCGATCTCTCCGGGGGAGAGCACATCGAACGCGAGATGATGCTCATCAAGGTACGTGCAGAAAAAGCCATGCGCGACGAGATGAAGTCACTCTCCGAGATCTTTCGCGGCAAGATCATCGATGTCACTGAAAACAGCTACGTCATCGAAATGACAGGCGACAGTGCCAAGCTCGATGCTTTCATCAATGCCATTGCTGACGAGCATATCGTCGAGGTCGTGCGAACGGGTGTCAGTGGCATCGCGCGTGGCAACAAGGCGCTGACCCTCTGAACAGATTTCAAATTTCCAATCCAGGGCAAAAATAACCATGGCGATTAACGTTTATTACGATAAAGATTGTGATCTTTCCATCATCCAGGGAAAGAAGGTTTCCATCATCGGCTACGGCTCGCAGGGGCATGCCCATGCAAACAACCTCAAGGACTCCGGTGTGGATGTGACGGTGGGACTGCGTCCCGGCTCCACCTCGGCGAAAAAAGCCGAGGCGGCCGGTCTCAAAACCGCATCGATCGAGGATGCGGTCGCCAGCGCCGATGTGGTCATGATTCTTGCGCCCGACGAGAGTCAGGCAGCGCTCTACAGGAACCAGATCGAGCCAAATATCAAGAACGGTGCTGCGATGGCCTTCGCGCACGGTTTCAATATCCACTTTGGCGCCATCACGCCACGTGAAGACCTCGATATCATCATGATCGCACCGAAGGCCCCGGGCCACACGGTCCGCAGTGAATTCGAGCGAGGCGGTGGCATTCCCGACCTGGT
>JARFQQ010000127.1 GCA_029287695.1 Gammaproteobacteria bacterium
GCGCGCGAACTCGACCTGCGCTGGCAACCGGAAGGCTGACAGCGTGAAACCCGGGGATACCGGCCTGACGCGTATTTTCAAGGCCTTCGGTTATTCGGCTAAAGGCTTTGCCGCCTGTTACAGGAACGAGGCCGCGTTTCGGCAGGAAGTTGCAGCAACCATCGTTCTTGTTCCGCTCGGCCTGTGGCTTGGCGACAGCGGTATCGAACGCGCACTGCTCATCGGCAGCTGGCTGCTCGTGCTCGTCGTGGAATTGCTGAACTCGGGGATCGAGGCAATCGTTGATCGCATCGGGCCGGAACGTCACGAACTCTCGGGGCGTGCCAAGGACATCGGGTCGGCAACCGTTCTGCTCACAATCCTCATTGCCGCACTGACCTGGGGACTGGTCCTGCTGACCTGAAGACAAGTCGGGTTTTTGAACAGGCACCCGGGGCTGTACACTTGAGATTCCGTACTAATGGACAGATCTTGTCCGGATAGCTTGTAGAAATGCGGTCATAACTCAGCCATGGATACACTCACCCAAATCGCACTGGGCGCCGCCGTCGGCGAGGCAGTGATGGGCAGGCAAATTGGCCGCAAGGCGCTGCTCTGGGGTGGCATTTTCGGCACGCTGCCAGACCTGGACGTCTTCGTGCCACTCGGCAATGCCGTCATGGATTTCACCTACCACCGCGCAGCCAGCCACTCACTGTTCGTGCTGGCATTGTTGACACCCCTGCTGGTCTGGCTCGTCAACCGCATCCATCCCCAACATCGCGACCTGACAAAACGCTGGGCGTTCATGATCTACGCGGTCTTCGTCACCCATGTGCTGCTCGACAGTTTCACGACCTACGGCACCCAGATCTTCTGGCCTATCGACAATACGCCGGTTGCCCTGTCTACGATCTTCATCATCGACCCGCTCTACACCCTGCCCCTGGTCGCCGGCATTATTATCGCGCTGGTGAGCAGAAACCGTGGCTATGCCTGGAATAGCGCAGCACTCGTCATCAGCACGCTCTACCTCGCCTGGACCGCCGGTGCAAAGCTCCACGTCGATGCCCAGATAGAAGACGCGCTGCAGCAACAGCAGATCGAACACCGTGCAGTCTTCACCACACCCGCGCCATTCAACTCCCTTCTCTGGCGCGCTGTTGTCATGGACGAAAACGGGTACTACGAAGGTTACTACTCGGTGCTGGATGGCGATAACAACATCCCCTTCAGGCACTATCCCAGCGAGAAGAATTTGCTGGCGGGCCTCGAGGATGACTGGAACACGCAGAGACTGCAGTGGTTCAGCAAGGGCTTCTATTCCGTCAGGAATGAGGGAAACCAGGTCGTCATCAGCGACCTGCGCATGGGCTACGAGCCCGATTATGTCTTCAGTTTTGCTGTGGCCGAGCTCGGGAATCCGCATGCCAGCGCGATCAGGCCGGTACAGTTGCAACCGAACCGCGACTGGAGCTTGCTAGAGAAGATCTGGGCCCGCATCTGGGACCGGCAGGTCGTGCTCGTGGCTGGCTGAAGGGTCCTGGTCAGGACTCGACCTCGAAGAGCATATCGATCACGGCCTCCGCAGCCATCCAGTCGCCCTCCATGTTGCCTTCGCAGGGATGACGCTTCATGGAGATATGGTAGGCGCCCTTGCTGATGAGCTCCATGCGCGCCGCAGCTGTGATCTGCAACTTGCCGGATGATGCTGCCGGGGCCTTTGTTGCAACCTTCTTTCCGGGAGCTGCCTTTTTCGCAGCGGCTTTCTTTTTGGCGACAACCTTTTTCTTCGGGACTGTCTTCTTTGCTGTCTTTTTCTTCGCGACTTTCTTTTTCGGCGCAGGGGATTCCGCGGCCATCAGGTGACTCCTTGGTAGTTACCGGATTGTTGTGACTGGTTCGTCTGTGGTTGCTAGAGCCTGGCGAGTGCCGCCTCGAGCACACAAATGTTAACAGGACTCTGCCGCTCGATCTCGAGCGAGCGCATCTGCAGTTGCAGCTGTTCCTCCCGGCTGCGCTGTGATGCTTCACCAGTTTCCATGTCTGCGCCCATGGAAATCATCGGGTCGTTCAGGTCAAATTCAGTGATGCTCATTGCACGTTCTCCGTCAGGAATGGAAAGAAACCCGGAACACGGCCATATTGCTGCAACATCCATGCCAATCCGTCTTTCTGCTCTATCAATATGATTTTATTGAAATTCCTTTATTGCGCACCTGCTGAAGCCTGTGTCAAAAGGGTGCAGCCTCTGTCATCTATTGCCATTTACCGGCCGGTCGCGGTGCTTCAGGCGCCCGGCAGAAAATGGATTCCTGTCCTCAGTTGCCCTTCGAACCAGGCGTCGAATGCGATAACCCCCGGGGTCGATTCGATCCTGAAACCCGGCTGAACCTGCGGCGAGATACGCACGAAGCGAACAAGCTCCTGCGGATAGTTCACTGTAAGACCGACGCGAAAAGGATAGTAGCCATCGAGGAATTTGCGCATCCAGGGGCCGTTTCTGAGCACATAGCCGCCATCCGCCTGGCGGTAGAGATTCCTGACCTGCGCCTCGATGCAGAGCGAGGCGTGCTTCGAGACATTCTCGAGCTGCACGCTCTGGCCGGAGACCTCGGCCTTTCCCACGCCGCGTTTCGCGACAACAGCGAGGCCACGCATCTCGCGGTAGTCGAAGACAAGCTCGACTTTCGAGACGGCATCGAGATTGCGATAGCACTGCAGCAGATCCACCCAGCCGCTCTCGAGACTCGCAGGCGTGATACGGATGCGACTCTCGGCATGGAGCACGTCAGGATCGGGCGCAGACTCGAGAAAGCGCAACTCTCCCTCATTGACATCGTCCGTCGACTCCTCTTCCAGGGCCCACTCATCCTCTTCGCTGTTTGAGGCGGCCACGGCCGGAACACACCAGACCAGCAGTAATACAAGCAGCAGTGTCGGCGCTATAGCTGGCGCAACAAGGCGTGGACTGGAAAAGACGGGAAGCGTCATGATTTTTCCTCCAGGTGGATCCTCATGCGTTTTCTCCGGAGTCTATCAGGAAGCCAGGTCGATGATCTCGATGCTGCCGGACTTGTCGAGGTAACGCCTGAGGATCTTGTAGATATCGATATCGAGACGCGCAGAGACAGCCGTGTCGAGCTGCTCAAGCGCCTCTTCATGAGAGACCTTGCCGAGATAGCACCAGTGATCGAGCACATGGATCTCCTCGCGCCCGGAGGCAGGATGCTGCTCGCGGATACCGATCCTCCCGTTAAAGGGCCAGGCCTTGATCTTGAGCGGCAACAGCGCCTCGAGCATGCGGATCCTGTGCTGCATCTCGGGCTCCTCGCCAACACAGATGCCGTTGCAGCGATGGAGCTGGTAGCCGAAGCAGGCGCCGTCGCCTTTCTCCAGCCCCATGTGCTTGTGACAGAGCCGGTAGTCGTCGGCGGCCTGCTTCAAAGTCTTCAGCGCTGCGCGCCGGGTCTTGTAGAGGCCGTAGAGATGCGGCGTGTTGGCAGCATCGAGGCGATCGATGGCAACGACCTCCGGCTGCCCTCCTCCCCTGATATCCCATTGGATGCTGCAGAGACTGCGATAACGGCGCAGCTGCCGGTTCAGCGTCGGCTGGCGCTGCTTTACGAGTTCAGCCTCGAGCAACAGCGCTCCGAGTTCGCCAGCCGTCTCGATCGTCTCGATGCGACGCACCTGTTGCGACATGCGCATCTCTCTGTCGCTGGCGGTATCGGAGGAGAAGTGCGAGAGGATGCGGGTGCGCAGCGTGACGCTCTTGCCGACATAGAGCAGCACGTCGTTCTCGCCGTAGAAGAGATAAACACCGGGCGTATTGCCGATGCCCTCGAGCATGTGTTCGTCGAGATGCGGCGGCAGCGACTGGCGCCGGTACTGCGCCTGCATGGCCGACAATAGTGCCTCCGAACCGACCTTCTGCTGAAAAGCCTGCATGACGAAATGCAGTGATTTCGCATCCGCCAGCGCCCTGTGCCGCTGGTCGGCATGAATGCCGTGGACGCGTTTGAGGGCATCGAGGCAGTGGCGAGGCTGGTGCGGAAAGAGACAGCGCGACAGCTTGACCGTGCAGAGCACGCGCGGCGAGAAATCGATGCCGAGACGACGGAAGGCATTTTTCAGGAAGCCGTAGTCGAAGCGCGCGTTGTGGGCGACGAAGAGCCTCTCCTGCAGCAGTTCGGCGACCTCCCCGGCCACCTCCTCGAAGCGCGGTGCATCCCTGACCATTCCATTGCTGATCCCGGTGAGTTCCTGGATCTTCCAGGGGATGTGCGCTTCCGGATTGAGCAGTGTCGACCACTCTTCGGTGATGCGGCCCTGGTCCGAGAGCACGATGCCGATCTCCGTGATCCCGTCGCGTGTCGGGCGCATGCCGGTGGTTTCGAGATCGACAAAGGCGATCGGCGGAAGCGCCTGCTCGATACTCTCCGGTTCAGTCTGGCTTGCGGTGACGGGCATCTCCCGGTCGGCTCTCTTGCATGGGTAGTCCAGAGTAACATTGTCCGACAGCCCCGGGCTCAGACAGAGAGCCTTTGCCACCTGAGCCTTGCAAAGACTGGACAACCGCCTGACCAGACCGGGAATGGCTTGATACGGGTCACGGGAGTTATCACCTGCTTTTCGTTACCATGATCTGCATCTGTCAAGCGATCCCGGGAGAAGCATGACGATTCGCCGCCTGGGGCTCTTCGCCGGCCCTGCTCTCTTTCTGCTGATCCAGCTGCTCGTCCCGGAAGAGGCGATGCCTGCAGGTGCACGCAGTGTTGCGGCCGTTGCCGCCATGATGGCGATTCTCTGGATGACGGAGGCATTGCCGATCGCCGTGACAGCACTGCTGCCGGTCGTCCTCTTCCCGCTGCTCGGCGTGGCCGATATCCAGGGCGTGACAGCCAACTATGCACACCACCTCGTCTTTCTCTTTCTCGGCGGTTTCTGGATCGCCGCGGCGATGGAGCGTAGCGATGCCCACAGGCGTATCGCCCTGCACGTGCTGCGTATCGTCGGCAGCCGCATGGACAGGGTCATCCTGGGCTTCATGGCGGCGACGGCCTTTCTCTCCATGTGGCTCAGCAACACGGCAACCACCATGATGATGTTGCCGATCGC
>JARFQQ010000052.1 GCA_029287695.1 Gammaproteobacteria bacterium
TTCGTACTCGGCAGGCTCGCCGGCAACCCGCGATGCCAGAACAGCTTCTTCACGGTGCTGTTATCGCAGGGTGGCGAGTTCGGCTTCGTGATCTTCAGCGTCGCAACCGCCGGCAAGGTGATCCCGGTCGAGGACGCAAACCTCCTCATCCTGGTCATTGCGCTCTCGATGCTGACAACGCCGTTCCTGATGGTGCTGAACGATCGTTTTATCGAACCCCGTTTTTCGGAAACCGTCGGCGAGTTGCCGGCAGACGAGATCGACGATCATGACAACCCGGTCATCATCGCCGGTTTCGGCCGCTTCGGCCAGATCGTCGGTCGCCTGTTGCACGCACACCGCATCGGGGTCACGCTGCTCGATCACGATCCGGATCACATCGAGCGCGTACGGCTGTATGGATTCAAGGTCTTCTTTGGCGACGCGACACGCCTCGATCTCCTGCAGGCGGCCGGTGCCGACAGGGCGAAGCTGCTTGTCATCGCCGTCGACGACAAGGAGACAGCAAATCATATCGCGCAGATTGCGCGCCAGCATTTCCCCTCACTGAAGATCATCGCACGCGCCTGGGACATGACGCATCTCTTTGACTACATGGACATGGGCATCACCGAAGCCTACCGCGAGACCTTCGAGAGTGGCATGGCCGCGGCCGAAGCATCCTTGCGGACGCTGGGTTACGACGCCGGGGAGGTGCACAGGGCGGCCGAGCGTTTTCGCGAGCACGATCACGAGGTCATCCGGCGCATGCACGCGGTGCGTGATCACGGTGTCGAGGCACTGGCCTCGACCAGCAAGGAGCTGCGCGAGGAGCTGGCTGAACTCTTCGCGGAGGACGAAGAGCTGCTCGAACCGCTGGAGGAGCAGGCTGACCAGCGCCCGGCCTGAATCGGGCCGTCAGCACATGCCGCGGTCATCCCTGTGGTCTCGATCTGCGGGCTGAAAGGAGAGCGGAAGGCCGCAGGTAATCAGGAGTTGGTCAGCATCTGGCGCAGGTTCGCAAGGTGCGCCATGCCTGTTTCGCGAGTCTGCTGCTTCTGCTGTTGTTCACCTTCCCAGAGCAGGTATTCGTCGGGTATTTCGCTGAGAAAGCGGCTTGGTTCGCAAAATATCCATTCACCGTAACGGCGGCGCTTCTCTGCCAGCGACATAACGAGCTGCTGGCGTGCGCGCGTAATGCCGACGTAGGCAAGACGGCGCTCCTCCTCGATGTTCTCCTCCTCGATACTGGTGCGGTGCGGCAGGAGTTCCTCTTCCATGCCGACGAGGTAGACGAGTGGAAACTCGAGCCCCTTGGCCGCGTGCAGTGTCATGAGCGAGACGCGGTCGCTGCTGTTCTCCTCGTCCTGGCGTTCAAGGATGTCCTGCAACATCAGGTGATTCACGAGTTCGTCGGGGGCCGTTTTCTCTTTCTGCTCGAGGCGCTGCAACCACTCCACGAGCTCGAGAATGTTCTCCCAGCGACGCTCGGCGACCTGCTCCGACGAACTGCGTTCGCGAAGAATATCCATGTAGTCAATCTCCTGGAGGAGTTTCAGCAGTGCCCCGGAAGTGCGCTCCTCGAAGGCCTGCCGCTGGTGATGCAGCATCCAGTCGTGGAACTCGCGCAGACGATTCAGGCGACGACTGTCGATCACCTCTGCAAGACCAAGTTCATCACAGGCAGCAAGCAGGCTGATATCACGGCGATTGGCATAGGCGGCAAGCTTTTCGAGTGTTGTCGACCCGATTTCGCGCCTGGGCACGTTGATGATGCGCAGGAATGCCGAGTTGTCGTCCGGGTTAGCCATGAGCCGGAGATAACTCATGGCGTCCTTGACTTCTGCGCGACTGAAAAAAGAGATGCCTCCGCTCAGGAAGTAGGGGAGGTCATGCTGCCGGAGCGTTTTCTCGAAAACGCGCGCCTGGTGATTACCGCGGTAGAGAATCGCGATGTCACCGAGCGGGCGTCCCTGGAACTTCTGCATCAGGATATCGCTGACAACCCGTTCCGCTTCATGCTCCTCATCCTTGCACTGGACGATCCTGATGCGCTCGCCTTCGCCGAGTGCGCTCCAGAGCTTCTTTTCGAAGACATGCGGATTGTTGGCAATGAGTGCATTGGCAGAATGGAGAATGGTACTCACAGAGCGATAGTTCTGCTCGAGCATGACGACCCTGAGTCGCGGGAAATCCTTGCCGAGCTGCAGCAGATTTTTCGGATTGGCTCCACGCCAGGCGTAGATCGACTGGTCGTCGTCGCCGACAACCGTGAAGGCCTGGCGCACACCGCTGAGCAGCCTGACGAGCCGGTACTGGCTGATATCCGTATCCTGGTATTCGTCGACGAGCATGTAGCGAATGCGTGATTGCCATTTTTCGAGTATCGCGGGCTGCTCCTCTAAAAGCTTCACAGGCAGCCAGATGAGATCGTCGAAATCGACAGCGTTATAGGCACGGAGGCTGCGTTCGTAGTCGGCATAGATGCTCGCTGCCTGGTGCGTGGATTTGTCCTCTGCGCAAGCCAGCACCTGGTCAGGTGTCAGCATGGCATTTTTCCAGCCCGAGATTTGCCAGCGCACCTGTGCGGCAAGTTCACTGTCGTTTTGTTTCAGGAGTTCCTTGATGAGAGGCGTGGTGTCCTGTTCGTCAAGCAGTGTGAAGCCCGACTTGAGCCCTGCGGCTGCGTGTTCCTGACGCAGGATAGAAAGTCCGAGCTGATGAAAGGTGCTTACCTTGAGTCCGCGCGAGAGATCGTTCTCGATCAGCTCCCCGACACGGCTTTTCATTTCCCTCGCAGCCTTGTTGGTGAAGGTGACAGCCAGGATATTGCGCGCCGGGATCCCAGCCTCGCGGATCAGCCAGGCGATTTTTTGCGTGATCACGCGGGTTTTTCCGGAGCCTGCGCCGGCAAGCACAAGCAGGGGACCGCCGATGTACTCGACAGCCTCCTGCTGCTGTGGGTTGAGCCCGCTGTTATTCACTGAATGAGGCAAGAAAAATCCCTCACCCGCATGGGTGAAAATCTGCTGGAAAAAGGAAAATGGCGTCTTTGGGTCAGTGGTATTATCCTATCCGACCACCCGGGAAATGTTAAGAAAAGATGACGGAAAGAACCCAGGAATCGCCATCGATGAGCATGGACGAGAAGCGTACACGCGAGGCGTGGCGCGTCTTCCAGATCATGTCGGAGTTCGTTGACGGATTCGAGAAACTGGAGTGCATTCACCCTGCCGTGAGCATCTTTGGTTCGGCACGCACACCGGAAGACCACCCCTGGTACCGGAAAACAGTCGAAATCGCGCACCTGCTGTCCGACAGTGGCTTCTCCGTGGTCTCGGGCGGTGGGCCCGGCATCATGGAGGCTGCCAACCGGGGCGCCCAGATGGGCAAGTCAGACAGCATCGGCGTGAATATCGTGCTCCCGCACGAGCAGAAAGGAAATGACTATCAGGACATCAGTCTCGATTTCAAGTACTTCTTCGCTCGCAAGGTCATGTTTGTCAAGCATGCTGCTGCCTATGTGGTCATGCCGGGAGGATTCGGTACGCTCGACGAGTTTGCCGAAATCCTGACCCTGATTCAGACCGGCAAGAGCCGCAGGATTCCGATCATCCTGGTCGAGCGCGAGTTCTGGAAAGGGCTGATCGAGTGGTTCGACAGTACACTCAATGG
This sequence comes from Gammaproteobacteria bacterium, assembly GCA_029287695.1. Taxonomy (GTDB): domain Bacteria; phylum Pseudomonadota; class Gammaproteobacteria; order Chromatiales; family Chromatiaceae; genus Sva-25. The sequence goes on from JARFQQ010000052.1 coordinate 3,655, forward strand.
TCATGGTACGATCAGTCCGGAGGATCTTGACCTGATCCAGATGATCGATGATCCCCGAGAGATTGTCGAGGCAATCTTCCAATTCTACGAAGGCCGTACGATCGAGCCTTTGCCACAGGAGCACGAGCTGCTGCTGCAGCTGTGATGATGACCGTCATGAAAACAGGTGTCGTATTTCTGCTAGCAGCGATGGCCTTCCCGGCCTTCGCGGATGACGAGGTTCCGTCGACGGTCAGCGTTCACGGGGGCGAGAAAGTCACCATTACCGAGTACCATCCGAAGGACCTGCGTGAACGCATCGAGGTCGATCCGGTTAACGGGCGTCCCTATGTTCTCATCGACAGCGACGGGAATGGCCAGCTGGACCGCGACAGTGGTGATCCACGCAGCAACGATGGCCTCATGATGTGGAGCATCAGGAAGTGGTAGTGGTCTGAGTCGGTATACAGCCGATGCTGCATCGCAGCATTCGCTTTGCTACCATCGGCCAAAACCAACCAGACATTCAGGGCAGTCGCTTGCAGGCACGGCCACCACTCGTCATTCTCTTCCTGGCCCTGCTGGCTCCTGCGGCAATACACATGCCGCAACCCCTGTTGCCCTCCCTCTCATTGCTGTTCCAGCGCGATCCCGCCGAGGTCGCGCTGTTTATGACTCTCGTACTCGCGCCGCTTGGCATCATGCCTGTCGTTTACGGCTACCTGCTCGAAGGTTTCTCGACGCGTTCGTTGTTGATTGTGACGACGCTGGTCATGGCGGCCTCCGGCCTGTGGTTGTGGGCACAACCCGAATACGGCAACTGGATGCTGGCGCGGGCCTTGCAGGGCCTGGCGTTACCGGCGCTCATGACCGCCGTCATGACCATGCTGTCGGTCAGTGTGCCGCGCGAGGCGAGGGCGCATGCCATGGGGCTCTATGTCGCCGCGACGATCATTGGCGGCTATTCAGGACGGCTACTGGCGGGATGGCTCAGCGACAACAGCGACCTGACGACACCCTTCCTGATTATGGCAATCTGTTACCTGGTTGCGTTACCGGGTCTGTTACTGCTGAAAAAGGACAGCGGTGCAGGTTTCGCACAGATCCGCCTTCCGGTTGCATGGTCGATCCTGCGGCTCCCGCGCTTTGCGGCCGCTTATGTCATGATTTTCGCAGTCTTTTTCGTTTTCACGGCAGTCCTTACGCTGCTGCCGTTCGAATTGCGCAACAGGGACAGCGCGATCACAGACTTCCAGCTCGGATTGCTCTACTCGGGTTACCTCACAGGGCTTCTGGTGAGCCTCAATATCCGGCGCCTGCGAGAGCGCTTCGTCATCAC